>DIYD01000188.1 GCA_002428905.1 Bacteroidetes bacterium UBA6063
ACCTCGTCGCTATCTGCTTATATCAAAGTGGCGAAAAAAACAGAGTCTTCCAGACCATGGACTATAGACATACAAAATGGTACAGGTAAATTAAATCAGGATCCTATCGATTCACTCTGGAACCAGTACAACCAACTAAGCATTAGTAGAATACAAGCACCAGTCACCCTGTGCCGAAGCGATACATTTAACGCCTTAATTCCTTCAGCTTTCGATTCTGTGCAATGGACGTTTCAGAACAAAAATACCAATGGAAATTCATTCCGTGCGTCAAGCTTATCACCTGGTAAATACGACATCAAAGTCCGCTATAAATTCTTCGAGAAGTGGTTATCTGAATCTTACACGTTTCAGGTGTTGTCTGGTGGACAAATTGACCTACCCAAAGACACCTCCATATGCCTGAACGAAATATGGATTGTAAAGCCCGACTTCAACAATGGTAGAGAAGTGGTTTGGAGTGATGGTTGGCAAGGCAGTTTGCGCGCACTGAAACTTACGGACGATACGACATTAATTGCAACCGCTTATGACGCAAATGGTTGTGCAGGCAAACCTGATACTATGGTGATTTCAACGCGCTTACCTCCGGTGTTATCCGGATTAAATACCGATTCAATCTGTTTTCAGGACTCTTACAAGTTAACCGTTCGCCAGGCAAACGGCCAACGTCCGTTGCGGTATCAGTTTGGGGATTCGTCGGTATTAGATTCTGCCTATACGACACATGGGAAATTCGCACATCAAATTCCATATGCAGTGGTCGATTTCTATGGATGTAGCGTGTCAGACACATTTAATATCCTGATCGATTCCGTTATTATTGATGTCTCACAGCGTGATCGATCCGTTTGTCCGGATGATAGCACCACAATCACAATTGACAGTCACCGATCATCTTTATCTGAGCATTCCATTTTATGGAGCAATGGGGCTAAAGAAACGTTAAACCAACCGTATTCGATGGGAAACCATTGGGTCAAACTCCTTACAGTACTTGGCTGCAGCGACTCATTCCCATTCAGTGTCGACACGTTACCAGTACCCTGGTTGAATCTTGGCACGGATACTACCTTATGTATGACCGACTCGCTTCGAATAATGAATGCGGATACCATATTTTGGTGGGACGGGGAAGAATCGCCGTTGAGGCTTTTTGATGCAAAACAGGCATCGCTGGTTATTTCAGGATATGCGCGCAACAATGAGGGGTGCGTTAGCGATGTAGATAGTTTAACGCTAACAGGCCAGGAATTACCGATCGCTGAGTTCTCCTACAGCACGTCAACAGATACAGTATTTTTCGTAAACACGTCACTGCATGCAGATCGGTATACATGGTTGTTTGGTGATCAGTCCCCAGCGAATTCAGAAGAGAGCCCACAGTATATCTACGATTCTTCAAAGCTCTATAGTGTGCAACTCATTGCTGGAAATGCGTTTTGCCCTTCAGATACGATTATTAAATCGATCGACATTGTCCTTGGTATGAACACCATCTCGCACAGTGGTATTGGTGTTTACCCCAATCCGTTTACAGACCACGTAACGATCGCTAGCCGTAAACCTATAAATCATGTTAGTCTATACGATGCTGAAGGAAGACGTGTAAAGGATGTCAACGTCCTTCATAGGTATGAGTTAAATCTGAGTACTGAAGATCTCAGCAACGGTTTGTATCGGATTCAGGTAGAATTTAGTGATGGTGGTTCACAGACTACCACATTAATTAAAGTGCACTAAGACATCAGGGGTCTACATCTACAATCACCCGAACCTGCTTGTAATCCTTGTTTTGCTTGAAGATATCCAGCTTCGCTTGCAGTTCTAATTTGACGCCCTTTAAAGACATGGGTGGAGCAATCTTTATTAGCATTTGACGAATAAACAGTCCTCGAATCTTCGTGATATAGGGCTCTTCCGGTCCCAACATCATCGCCCCTAATTTCGGACGTATGAGGTGGGCTAGCATATCGGCTGCTTTTTCGGTATGCAGGTAGTCTTTATGCTTTATGGTGATACGAATTAATCGGCTAAATGGTGGATAATGAAACTTCTGTCTTTCCTCCACTTCCCGATCAAAGAATTCGGCATACTCCCCTCCTACCACGTCTTGTATTACCTGATGTTCAGGTTGATTTGCCTGGATGATTACATGGCCTTGTTTTTCGCGTCTTCCTGCCCGACCTCCAACCTGGGTAAACAATTGGAAACTGCGTTCAAATGCTCTAAAATCGGGGAAGTTCAAGGCATGATCGGCATCTAGAATACCAACCAAAGACAATCCATCAAAATCCAGGCCTTTGGTCAACATCTGCGTACCGACTAAAACATCGATATCCCCTTTTTCAAAGGCGGATATAATATTCGCAAAGGCAGACTTGGTACGTGTTGTTTCGTAATCGAGTCGTTGTATTCGCGCGTCCGGAAGTAAATGCACGAGTTCACTTTCAACACGCTCGGTTCCATAACCAACCATCTTCATGTCGGTATTCCCACAAGCCGGGCATTGCGAAATAGGCTGAATGTTATACCCGCAGAAATGACATCGCAATCTATTCTCTTTACGGTAGTACGTCAACGTGATATCGCAGTGTATACATCTCGGCGACCATGAACATTCATTACACTCTGTAATGGGCACATACCCTTTGCGGTTCAGAAAGAGTATGACCTGTTCTTTGTTCGCAATGGTCTTCTCCATACGATCAAGCAACACACTGCTAAATAAGCCTTTGTTCATTCTGCGTTTTTTCTCATCCCGCATATTTACCACCTCAAACGAAGGCTCGGTCACGCCACTAAACCGATTGTTTAAGCGTACCAAACCATATTTCTCTGATTTCGCGTTGTGCATGCTCTCCACAGAAGGCGTAGCACTACCTAATAATACGTTGGCTCCGGTAATCTGGCCAAGCACAATGGAGCAATCTCGTGCGTTGTAACGCGGTGCGGGTTCATTTTGCTTGTAGGTATTCTCATGTTCTTCATCTACGATAATGAGTCCGAGGTTGTCAAACGGCATAAATATCCCCGATCTTGGAGCCAGTAAAACACTTGCCTCTTTTGACCGTATTTTCTCCCAAATCTCTAACCGTTCATTGTTGTTAAACTTAGAGTGGTTCACCAACACCTGCTCCCCAAAGTAGGCTTGAATTCTTCGTATAAGCTGTGTTGTTAATGAGATTTCCGGAAGCAGGTACAACACCTGTTCGCCTCGTTGAATACAGTCTTCAATTAACTGAATGTATACATGCGTTTTTCCACTTGAGGTTGCCCCGTGTAACAGTACAACTTCTTTCTCTTCAAACCAGCTGGTAATTTGACCATACACTTCGGCTTGAGCCTCGGTAAGTTCATTTACCCTGAACGCTTCATCGCCTTCATATTGTATTCGATCTATAACCCTTTCGAATTCTTCCAAAACCCCATTTCGAACAAGTGTTTTAACGGAGGATGGACTCAATCCATGGGTTTTAATGAACTCATTTTTGTCTACACCTTCATGCGAAGGGTCTTCACTCAACATACGCATGACCACATTCAACTGCAACGCCTTTTTGTGCTCCAGTTGTGTAAACAATTCATGCAGACGCTTTTCATCTGAGGTATAATCCTCAGACATGCGTATATACCGTTTAACCTTTGGTTTATAGCGTTCTTGTAGCTCCTCTCTAATCAGTACCACATTTTTTTCATACAATGAATGGATGAGCTTAAAACTACCCTTAGAATTGGTAATGGCTGATACTTCGTCAATGGTCAGACTTCCTGCCTGTTTCAAAGCTTCAATAATGAGTAATTCGCGTGGATCAAGTTCTAGTTCTTCCAGGTTTGCGTCGGCCAGTAATTCAATTTTGGTCTCCGATTGGAGCTTTAAACCATTGGGAAGTGCAGCATTCATTACCTCGCCCCAGGTGCACATGTAATACCTGGAGATCCAACGCCAAAACTTGAGTTGATTTTCAGAAACGAGTGGAACACTGTCCAATATAGAGAGCACGTACTTTGCCTGATATTCTGTCGGTGGTTTGTCATCGATTTCAACGATCAATGCAGTATAGATTTTCTTTTTACCGAATTGAACCACAACTCGCTTACCTACAGCGACTTCCTCGTTAAATTCCTGTGGAATACGATAGGTATATTCCTTTGGCAAATACAAGGGGAGTAATACCTTTACATAAAGGCTGGTATAGTCGTTAAACAAACTCAATACAAACGTGTGATAAGCAATTTACAAATCTGTGAAAATTTGCTAGAATTGCAGGCGTTATATTTGTATGTTGAAAAAAAGCACTGAAACCCTGTGATGCGCAAGCTACTTATTCTTCTTTGTGGATTTCTGGCACTTACCCTTTCAAATTGTGCAGATGAAATACCTGAAGTAAAAGAGAATATCTTTTCTGCTGAGGATAACAGTATGGCCGAAACCCATTTTATGGCCATGTTTGATGCTGCATTCGATTTTATTGCTACCGATGGCAAGTTCAAGAAAAAAAGTGGGCCTACCATTGTTCCAAGCGAAAAAGTAAAAGTAACCTACAACGATAGTTCCTTCAACGATGGTGATGGCATTGAAGTTGAAGTTGACTTCGGGCCATTAGATAATCCGGGAGAAGGAGAACAAAAAGGTATTTTATGTCAGGACGGTCGCTATCGGGCTGGTAGATTGAATATATCAGTAAACCAATCGGTAAATTCAGCTGATTTTAAGGCTACGGTTCGCATTGACAAAGGACACAAGTATTATTCTGGCGATGGTGTAAATATGACCCAGTTGTCGGGTAGAATGATCATTCGATTTATTGAACCGCTCATCATCGGTGTAAAAATCGAGAAAGCTGAAGTTCGTAACGGAGATGTTGAAGTAGACTGGGAAGGAGAGTTTACAATTGTTGGACATTATGAAGCAGGTCCTGGCATCTGGGGCGATACCTACACCGTAATGGGTGAATCCTCTGGTATGAATCGGGAAGGCGAGTCATTTACAACAGTGATCGAAGAGCCGCTAATCAAAAAAATGGAGAATGGTTGCGCTACAACGTTTATAGACGGTTTGATTACCGTTTCCTCTACCGAGAGTACTCAGGTGATTAGTATCGACTACGACCCATTTGAAGATCAGGTATGTGACCGGTTTGCAGAAGCCATTATAAACGGTCGAAAAACCATATTCGAGGTACAGTAGTTATTTAAACTGCTTCGGAAACTCAATATGAAGCACTTCACCCATGCCTTCACCAATATCTTCCCAACGATCTACATCAAACCGGTACTGACAGTACCCACCGGTTGGCAAGTTGTCTAATCGTACATTACCGAGGTAGTTGATCAGGTCTGTCAATCCTGGATTGTGCGCCACAATTGCGACATTAGTATACCCATTATCCACCTGTTGTATGAAGTTGAGAAAATGACCACCATCAAACGTATATAGCTCTTTATGCGGTATGGTTGGCACTTTCTCGTCCAATCCTGCACAGACACCTTCGGCGGTTAACGTAGCGCGAATCGCTGTGCTATGAAAGCAGGCTTGCGGATAGATTTTATGAACGTTCCAGCGGTTAGCCATAATAGGTACGTCTCCTCTCCCACGTTTATTCAGTG
>DIYD01000187.1:0-902 GCA_002428905.1 Bacteroidetes bacterium UBA6063
CATGGTGATATAAAAGACGATGGGACGGTTCGTCGGCAATTGGATGATATCTATAAACGAGAAGGTATAAGTGCTTTACAAAAGTTATTGCAAGATTCTGATAATGAGGAGTATGAGTCAATCGACTTAAACAATCCTCAACGTATTATGCGGGCAATAGAATTGGTGAAACTGACTGGGAAAACGCAATCCGAACGGACCCAGGAAGACTTAAAGGCGCGAGACTTCAAAACGATCGAGATCGCGATTGATCATCCGCGAGAAGTATTGTATGACCGCATCAATCATCGGGTTGATTTGATGATGAAAGCAGGTTTATTGGACGAGGTTAAATCGCTCATCAACCATCGTGAATTAAATGCGTTGAAAACGGTTGGTTATGCAGAGTTGTTCGATGCATTGGACGGTACCATTTCCATGGAAGAAGCCGTTGAAAAAGTCAAACAGAATACGCGTCGTTATGCCAAACGCCAAATGACCTGGTTTCGCAACAAGAGCAAAACCACATGGTTTAAACCAGAGGAGTTGGGAGGTGTTATTGAGTGGCTGAAAGCGGTTGATTAATGACCTTTGACGGTTGACATGGATCGAACATTAGGCCGTTTAGAAGTGCGGTGATTAGTCCTTGGTGATACGATAACCAGGAAGGTATATGGAAAGCTGATGGTTTACTTATGACTGCTGGACTCAAGTACAATAACAACTTCAATGTAGTTTTAACCAACAACGATATTGCCATTGCATTTGAGTTTATACTTTTTATTCTGGCCATCGCTCAGACTCTTCCACCTTCACAAATACTTTGGAGGACAGGTCACTTTTTCTTCAGCACAGAGATTAGCGTCTTCTCTCTATAAAATAAAGGTGTCATCTCGAGTATTTTTGGAGGTACGACAAAAATG
>DIYD01000187.1:974-5155 GCA_002428905.1 Bacteroidetes bacterium UBA6063
TTTTTGGAGGTACGACAAAAATGTATCGAGAGAGACATTTATACAATGTGATTTCACAAGCAACCAAAAGATTTTTACTTCGCACTTTTTGATCACCTGATCGTTGGAAATGACACCTTTTGTCCACTTTAGCTCTAATCAACTTCGACTTCAATTTCAACTTAAGCTTATGCACTAGCAATTCCGGTACTTATCGTGAAGCCCTTTGCCATCCAGGATCATGGGTTTTATCTTTTCCAAACGGGAGGTCTTTGTTTTTTCCTGTTTCGCATCGGCGATGTAATTGGCATATTCTCTCTGCTTGCCTTTGCTTAATCCATTAAACGCATCGAGCAATGCGGATGAAGCATCGAGTTCGGATTTCAATTGTTCGGGTACTTCAAAATCCGTCGTGCGTTCTGGCTTGACTTTAAGACCATTCTTCTCATTTTCAATAGCTTCTATGAGATATTCACGCAGCGTATCTAATGGAAGCTCTTCGCCTGCTTCGAAACGAACCTGACGCATCGCCTTGGTTGATTCCTGGGCATTGACCAATAATTTATGCTTGTCTTCCAGAAATACACCATTAAAAAACCAAATGCCATAGTGGTTCTTAAACGATGCCAAACCTGCAACGTTTTTTCCGTTTATTGTATATACAGGTGCGCCCCACTTTACAGTTTCTTCCATTTCTGTGCTCAAGAATAATGTACGAAGCTGGGTTAATTGACTTCCCCATTTTTCAGATTTAGCGATGTACGCATCAACTTTCGGATTCATACACCAAAAATACAACTAGAGTTGATCTTTTAAAGCGCCAATGTAATCTGGCGTTTCCAACAAACGATTTCCATACCAACTGAAGAGTTCGCCATCCACCAGGACGACTTTGGATTTTGGAAACAACTGCTGATAGTGTTTACGATGCTCTTCCTTAAATGGAAAGGGTTCGCTGGAAAGAAAGATGTAATCCGGGTTTAAATCGTTCATCTTCTCCTCCGTGACCTCGGGGTAGCGTTCTTCATTTTCAAGCGCATTATGGAAGCCCGATTTGGTGAGTATATCATGGATGAAGGTTTGACTTCCCACACCATACATTGGAGCATTCCAAATAAGATAAACGACGCTTGGTCTAGACGTATTAGGAGTTATTAAACGATTAAACCGATGCTCGAGCGTTAGTTTTAGATTGATTGCTTCTTGTGATTTCCCGACTACTGCGCCTAAACGAACGATCATGTCGAAGGCGTCTTGAAGACTGTTTACATCACTCATCCAAACAGGAAATTCAGACTGTAATTCTTCGATCTGTTCTTTGGTATTTTCCTCCTTATTGCCGACAATCAAATCGGGTTTATACGACCGAATTTTATCCAGATTCAGCTTCTTCGTACCGCCGATTTTTGCCGAAGATTTGAACGTGTCTGCCGGGTGAATACAAAACAAGGTTTGAGCAATGGGTGCAGCACCCAGGTAATACAGTAATTCTGTTTGTGAAGGAACCAATGAGATAATCCGCTTCGGAGTTTCATTCAACTCCAGCGAATTCTCCATTTGGTCTATAAACCTCATCTTATTTCGAAAGTGCAGAAATTACATCGTACTTGGTAATGATATGATATACGCCACCTAAGTCCTTAACCAAAACGGCTGCATTGTCTTTCGTAATGGCCTTGCTTACCGCGTCGATTTCTTCATAGTAACCTACAACAGGGAAGGCAGCCTGCATAACGTCTGCAATTGGCTTGTCTGCCACGGCATTATCGCTCAGCATGAGCTTGAACAAATGGCTATCATTTAGCGAACCTACAAACGCGCTTGAGTCGTCTACAACAGGAAGTTGAGAAATCCCGTATTTTTCCATTTTGTCAAAGGCAGAACGTGTTGTATCGTTCTGATTAACAGTTACTAGCGGTAAGTGCTGATGGCTCGAAATTAAGTCTAATGCTGTAGCGGGTTTCGTATCTAAGAAACCACGATCACGCATCCAGTCGTCATTAAAGGCTTTTCCCATGTACCGGGTTGCATGGTCGTGGAATAATACTACAACCACATCCGTAGGTTTCAAGTGCTCTTTTAACTGAATCACGCCTTTAATCGCGCTACCTGCAGAGTTTCCAACCAAAATGCCTTCTTCACGTGCTAGTTTACGTTGAAATACCAGGCCGTCTTTATCGGTCACCTTTTCAAATTTGTCGATAACATCGAAGTTTACACATTTGGGTAGAATATCTTCGCCGATTCCTTCGGTGATATACGGGTAGATTTCGTTCTCATCGAACTCACCAGTTTCGTGATACTTCTTGAACACCGATCCGTACGTGTCAATTCCCCATACCTGAATATCCGGATTCTTCTCTTTTAGGTATTTACCTACTCCACTAATGGTTCCACCAGTGCCTACACCAACCACAAAGTGTGTGATCTTTCCGTCGGTTTGTTCCCATATCTCAGGTCCGGTAGTTTTATAGTGCGCTTTTACGTTGCTTGGGTTGTCGTACTGGTTTACATACCAGGCACCTGGAATTTCATCACCCAGACGCTTCGAAACGGAGTAATACGACCGGGGATCGGTTGGTTCCACATCGGTAGGGCAAACAATGACTTCTGCACCAACCGCTTTTAGGATGTCAACCTTTTCCTTACTCTGTTTGTCTGTGGTTACAAACACGCATTTATAGCCTTTAATAAGTCCGGCAATCGCCAAACCCATACCGGTATTCCCACTGGTGCCTTCAACAATGGTTCCGCCCGGTTGAAGGCGTCCGTCTGCTTCCGCATCTTCAATCATTTGAAGGGCCATTCGGTCTTTAACCGAGTTTCCGGGATTCGTTGTTTCAATCTTCGCCAAAACCGTTGCTGGAACACCCTCCACGATCTTGTTTAGCTTCACCAACGGCGTGTTACCGATGGTCTCCAATACGTTGTTGTAATACATTGCGGCAAAGATAGTTGGGGGAGGTTAATTACACCATCAATGTCAATAAGAATATCGATGATAAGATTAAGCTTAAACTTAAGTTGAAGATGAAAACTCAAACTCAGGTTCAAACTCAAACACATCCGTCAATAGTCACCTGTCATCCATCAATAGTCACCTGTCATCCATCAATAGTCACATGTCATCCATCAATAGTCATCTGTCATCCATCAATAGTCATCCGTCACCTATCATAAAGTCTAAACATCTAACCATCTAAACATCTCATTTCCATATTTCCACATTTTCACATTGCGAAACTCATCAATTGGAAAATTGAACAATGGAGCAATCTATCAATGGATTGCCAGTCTTTAGCAATGGATGCATTGGTACATTCATTAATTGTTTAATTGTTTAATTGCGAAGCCCTCTGCTTCGCTACATTTGCACCATGATGGTATCAGGCTTTACGTTTGTGCGCAACGCGGTGCGGTTGGATTATCCGGTAAAGGAGGCAATTAAATCGGTGCTGCCACTGGTAGATGAGATGGTTGTAGCCGTTGGAAACAGTGATGATGATACCCGTAATCTAATTGCTTCAATCGATCCGGAAAAGATTCGAATTGTTGATACCGTGTGGGATGACAACTTGCGCGAAGGTGGTAAAGTGCTTGCCGTTGAAACGGATAAAGCCAAGGCTGCGGTTAATCCCAGGTCTGATTGGTTGATTTACATTCAGGCCGATGAGTGTATCCACGAGCAGTTTTATCCGGAAATCCGGGCTAACATGGAGCAATACGCTTCTGATAGTCGGGTAGAAGGACTGTTATTCGACTATGTCCATTTCTACGGTAGTTATGATTTTGTTGGAGACAGTAGAACCTGGTATAAAAAGGAAATTCGGATTGTAAAGAACATTACAGAGATATCAAGTTGGAAAGATGCGCAGGGTTTTCGAAAGAATGGAGAGAAGCTTAAGGTAAAGAAGATAAATGCGGCTATATACCACTATGGTTGGGTTCGACATCCCAAATATATGATGGCCAAAGCCGTTGAAGCCAACAAACTCTGGCATTCCGATGAATGGGTGGCGGAGCGTTTTGACCCTGAAAAGGACTTTGATTATTCCCAAATAGACTCACTTAAACGTTTTGAAGGCACACATCCCCAGGTGATGCAGCCCAGAATTGAGGCAATGAACTGGGAGTTTTCACATGATCCGAGTACAAAGAAATTTGGTCTGAAAACCGGATTACTTTATCGTATTGAACAATTA
>DIYD01000187.1:5231-14283 GCA_002428905.1 Bacteroidetes bacterium UBA6063
TATCGTATTGAACAATTAACGGGCTATCGCATAGGTGAGCACAAAAACTATCAGGAGATTTAAGACGTTAATAAGTCTAAGATATCCATGACAATTCTAAATCGGTCATGATGTTATATTTGTAGAAATGAAACGCGTAATTGCCATAGCGATGTTACTAACGCTCGTGTTTAACTTCACGGGAGCTCAGGTATGCGTTGAGTTTTGTAAAGACCAGATTGCTGCCATTCATTTTGGTGAAGACGAAGGGAACAGGTGCGATATGGATGGATGCGACATGTCCAAGAAGTCAAGTTGCTGTACATCTAAACAAGTACAAATTGATCAACAACTGTTTGATTTTACGTTAGCGGGCTCTGAACTGAACATTTCGCAACCTATTGTCATTCTGGCTTTTACATCTTATTTAAATCTATATTCAAATCCAGATACTGACCAAACATCCAACATCAGATTTCCGGCAAGGCAATCGATACCGATTCCGAGTTTCGATGTTCGGGATTTGACTCAAATCTCACTCTGTTAATTATTGACTAATCGCGAGAATCCCTACAGCTCTGGAGCAGGGCATGTAGACGGTTATGTCAATTTTTAACAAAAACAAAGTGAAAAAAACAATCATATACATTTTATTGGGACTACTCCTGATAACATCAATTCTACCGACGCAGACCAATGCACAGACGGTTAGTGGTCGGGTGTATGAATTGGTGAAGAACAAGAAATCGCCTTTGGCGGGAGCGGCGATAAAAGAAATAGGCTTCCCGAATGGAGTACTCACTGATGATGCGGGTGCATTCGAACTAAAAATGACTACGGTACCTGGTAGACTCGAAGTGTCGTACGTTTCACATCAAACGGATACGATTGATGTGGTAAAGGCAGGGACGGTTTATGAGGTGGTGTTACGTCCGAAAGCTGGTACGTTGGAAGGTACGCAGATAAATCGAAGGCGTAAGTCGTACGGTATTCGTTCGATCGATCCAAAGACAACGATTAACCTAACCGAACGGGAATTTCAGAAGGCGGCTTGCTGTAACCTGTCAGAGAGTTTCGAAAACGCTCCAGCCATCGATGTGTCGTTTACCGATGCGGTAACCGGTACAAAACAAATAAAAATGTTAGGTCTGGCCGGCGTTTATACATCTACAACCCGGGAATTTATGCCAGCAGTTCGGGGTTTGAACTCGTTTTACGGATTGAGTTTTATTCCAGCGGCCTGGGTCAACAGCATTCAGATAACGAAAGGAGCGGGTAGTGTTGTGAATGGTTTTGAAAGTATGACCGGACAGATTAATGTGGAGATGAAGAAACCTTTTGGGCGTGAAAATCTTATGATCGACCAATTTGTCGCTGAATCAGGGCGGTCAGAAACCGATGTAATGGTTCGTAAGGACTTGAACCAATATGTTGCCACGCAGATGTTTGCACGATTTGCGGTTCATCCGTTACAGATGGATCGGAATGGTGATGGGTTTATGGACAATACCATTGGTCAGCAGGTTCAGGTCATGAACCGCTGGCAGTTTTACTCCCCTAAAGGGTATGAAGGCCAGTTGAGCGCATCGTATAACAATACGAATCACGAAGCGGGTCAGATGGGGGATAATCCTCTATACAGAGTACAAATCGACAACGAACAGTTCGATGTATGGGGTAAACTTGGGAAGATGTTTAAAGACAAGCCCTATAAGAGTTTTGGTTCTCAATATGCGTTTAATACCATTACCAGTCAGACTACCTATGGTAACGACACCAATCAACGTGTATTGAGTACACGGGGAAAGACGGCTTATGCAAATCTGATGTACCAGTCAATTCTGGGAAGCACGGCTCATGAATACAAGGTTGGAGCTTCGGTTTTATCCGATTGGATGGAAGAGCGCTTTGATACCTTAAATCTGGATCGGACAGAACATACGGTGGGTGTATTTACCGAATATACCTGGAAACCAGATTCGACCTGGGTATTGGTAGGAGGAGCTCGTATTGACCACAGTTCGTTATTCGGACTGTTTCCAACGTTCCGAATTCATGGTAAAAAGAAATCGAAGAATGATAAAACAACGCTGCGTTTTTCTGCAGGTAATGGATGGCGGACACCGAATTTTCTGGCCCAAAACCAAAATTTATTGATTTCGAATCGGGAGATACGTATCCGAGCAGAGGAAGACGGGACAATAGGCCTTATTCAAGAGTCTTCGGTAAACACCGGATTAAGCCTCCACCACCAATTCAAACTGACGTATATGCCAGCAGAAGTGCAGATCGATTATTTCCATACACGTTTTTTCAATGAGCTACTCATGGATAGAGAAACTAACCAAATGTTGGAAATGAGGTCATTGAAAAACGGCACCATTGCCAATAGTGCACAAATTCAATTCGATCTTACACCGGTACGGCGTATGGATATACGCCTGGCATATCGCATGTTTGATGTAACAACAACATATGCCAATGGCCTGGTTTATGGCGGAAGACGCCTACAGAAGCCTTTTGTGGCAAAACATCGTGGTTTTGTAAACTGGACACAGAGCAATCGAAAGAGATTTCAATTCAGCACAACAGTTCAGTTTTATGGCCCTCAGCGTATTCCTGGAACGCAGTTCAGGCAAAATGAAACGAACTACGAAATGAGTCCGGCTTTTGTATTGTGGAATGCACAACTCAGTAAGCGATGGAAGAACAACCCCTGGGAAGTATTTGTTGGTATGGAAAACATCCTGAATAAAAAACAAGAAAGCCCTATTGCCGGAGCAGCGGATCCGTTTGGAGCGAATTTTGACGCAGCTTTGGTATGGGGCCCCATATTTGGTCGAATGGCCTATGGAGGGTTTAGATATAGATTAAAACATAAAGACGATAAATAAATACGATGAAAAAAATAGCAATTTTAGTAATGACAATTAGCCTCGGATTAACAGTGAGTGCTAAGAGTGTGGTAACAGAATTTAAAGTTAAAGGACAGTGTCACGACTGTAAGGATCGCATAGAGCATGCTCTTGATCTACAAGGCATTTCCTTCGCCATTTGGGATGTTGATACCAAGGTATTGACCGTGCGATACAACGACAAGCGTTTCACGGAAGATGATATTCATAAAATCATTAGTGATTTAGGTTATGCCACCAGCAAATTAGCGGCGAATAAGGAAGCTGAGGCTAAACTTCCCGGATGTTGCCAGTCGGGCAGTGGGAAGGCTTGTGAGGGGAAATAGATCTTTAGATTTTTAGATATCTAGATGATTAGACTCTTAGACAGTTGACAGATGATGGTCGACTTGTGTAAGATGCACAGCCGAACACGCATGTGAACAGTCTGTGCGTTTTGACACAAGCACATATAGACGTAGAAGTTTAGATGTTTAAACCTTAAGACGATTGACACCTGACTATTGATTATAAAAAAAGCCCGGGCGCTCGGCCCAGGCTAATCCAGTAGTAAAGTATTGTTATGAGATTAATCAAATTACTACACTAGTCTTTGATTAATCTCTGATGGTTTTCATTTCCATTCTGTAGTGTTGAAATGATGTAAATTCCTGATTTTAAATGTGATAAATCAATAGGTGTGATTTGTTTCCCATCTACATTAAATGCACTAGAGTAAACAAGTTTCCCCGACATATCACGAACAGAAACGCTTAGATTTCCTTCAGATTCGACATCGGTGTAGATGTTAATTACGCCATTAAACGGGTTAGGAGACACCTGGATGGCGTTTACCCTATTGCTATTAAACTGCACTTTTCTAATCGGTGTTAGCGTTTCCGTACCATCGAAGTCTACCTGGCGAAGTCGGTAATACACCTTAAACTCCTTGGTGTTGATCGTATTGTCTAAGAACAAGTAATCAATGTTTTCCATGCTGTTTCCAGCGCCATTTTGATGACCAATTACTTCAAAGTCTCTTCCGTTGTAACTACGTTCAATAACAAAGTGACTATTGTTTATTTCCGTAGCTGTAGTCCATCTGATTTCAGCTTGATGGTTTGGTTTAGACAGTGCAACAAATTCGATTAATTCAACAGGGAGTGGGGCAGGGCCTGATCCTCCACCAGCACCTCCGCCACCTCCACCTCCGGAGAACGAGGTTACTTCGAATTCAGAGGTATGATCTCTCAAACCAAGGCCTGCATACACCCAATGAACTGTACTTCTGCTTTGCCCATTAAATAGTACCGTACCGTTAACCTCATGCGGATTGGAAAAGGCATTGCCTTCACTCGCTTTATAAAAGTTCATGTCTGTAACAGAAGTTAGGGTACTGCTGGAAGCATGGTTTGCGAGACGAACCACTAAACTATCATACTCTTCACCAGTGAAGTAATATCGTACTCCAACATTGCTGGTTGGTTGAGTAACAGGAGAAACATCCCAGCGACGATCAATCACAGCATAGCCATCCTCATTTTTGATCATACCGCCACTATCATTACTGGCATAGGTAAGGTTGGCACCTAAACGAATGCGTACACTATCTGGAGGTATTATAGCACCCGTGCCAGCAGTATCTAGTGATAGAAGTAGGTAACCGTTTTCACAATTACAGTAATGAGCCCAACCGTTGTTTGAAATCACGGTATCTGCTGTATACGTAGTAGACATGGCGGTCGGCAGCAATGTTGGAATAACGGTGGTTTGATCCGTTGGATCTGATTCTATAACACATCCATTACTGTAAGTGGCAGTTACAACTTGAGTCGAGCTGTTGTTATTCGCATTAAACGATGAGCCAGAAGCCAATGTGGAATTGTATACCAACACACCGGGTTTGTTACTATTGTCGTTGTCGGCATAAGCTACATATGGTCGGTTCGAATTGTCAAATCCAAGGCTCGTATACAACACGGGAATGGAGTTAATGTCTTCACTGCCAATAGTGTACCAACTGCTGCCATTAAATTTTTTTACCGTTAATCCATTGCCGTTCTTTAGGTCCTTATAAGCGATGAAAAGCGAGTCATTGTCGTTAAAAGACACCGCCAGGTTTGAGGCGGTACTATCCGTGATACCTGAAGAGCTACCCACAAACGTCCAACTACTACCATTGAATTTTTTACAATAAGCCACTGTGGCGGTGCCATAAAAAACATGTGGAACACCAGTCGAGTTGATTGCTAGTGCAGAATAACCTGCAGAAAAAGAGTGCACATCGCCTCCAATTTTTGTCCAGGTAGTGTCAACCAGCTTGTAGACAGCAGGACTTAGTGAACCGCTACTGTATAACGCATATAAGGTGTCATTTAGCCCGACTTCAAATCCCATATTATAAAACGCACCAGCGGAGAACCCAGAGTTGCCGCGATACTCCCAGCTACTGCCATCGAAATGCATCACGGATAGTTTATTGGAATTTGAACCATCACCGAATGCAACAAAAAGACTATCATCCGAATCGACCTGTACCTTTATATTACTCGCACTACCCGGTGTGAACCCTGCAGAACCAACCGCCGACCAAGAGCCATTATACTTCATGATAGTGAGTTCATGCGAATTACTGTGGTCAGTATAACCGACATATATGTTGTCGTCACTATCGATAATCATATCAATATATGTTGCTCTTCCTGCAGAAAAGCCTGCCGATCCTACAATTTCCCAAGAAGAGCCGTTATACTTTTTTACGGTTAATTTCCGACTGTTGGATAAGTCTTCATATGCCACGTAAGGGTTACCATCGCTATCAAAAGCTAAGCTTGTATAGTTACCGCTTGAATCAGCGATGTGCGCAGGGCCTTGATTTACCCATGTGTTTATACCCGACAAATTACTCCAGGCGTATGAAGCGCCACTAACCGAATCCACTTTTAGATTTACACTTCCAGCAGCCTTTCCGCAGCCAGAAATAATAGGTTTACCCGGGTGTGCAACTACATTTAAGGCAACAAAACCGCTATCGCCAGCGAAACTGCTTACACGATTTTCCGAACGGCAATAATAGGTTGCGTTTTGATCTGGTGTTGTAATCGAGATGGATGTTCCGCTATCAATTCCCGTACCTGAGATTGTATCTTTATACCAATACCAATTGGTTCCACTACTTAGTGTTCCATCCACATACAAGGTCACCAGGTTACCAATACATGGTGTAGTATCTTCTGCGGTAACTGTTGCTATATCTGAACTGCCACCAACACAAGTTGTGGTTGCAACACCTGGAACCGGAGCCGCACCATAGTACTGGTACCAGGTCGTTACCAGGTCTGGAGAAGTGCCAATTCCAAAATAATAATTGGTACCTACATAAGGTGATTTGTCCGCACATATGAACCAATATCCACTTGCATCCTTGCTAACATACATAGTTCCGGAGGCATTTTCGTAATATGCAAGTCCGTAAAGGTTTGTACCAGAAGCCAACTCATACGTGTCATTACACGCAGCGGTTCCAGCACCTGATACTTCAATACATTGTGCACTGGTTAAACTGGCTAATACCATAAACACGCACAGAAAAAGAAGGTTTTTAAGTCTAATTAAGTTTCTCATAACTACTACTAATAAATTGATGGTTCAAATGTGATTCGGGCTAAGCCGATGCAACCAGACAATACACCGACGGATTCGGACATATTGTATTAATAGATTGATATTTAGGTCATTATGAAGTCTTAAATGGCGCCATAAATTGAGATATCCTGATTGTGTTCTTGGCAAAAAATGAGATTATTGTAAGCAACAACATTCGTATGAGACATTTCAGAACCTACCTTTTATGCTTTCTTTTCTCCATCGTTAACATCGGTTTATATGCACAAGAACAGCCTTATCAAACTCAGATAAAGGAGTTACGTAGTCAGATTGATACATCTCAGGATACCAAAACAACCTGGGGGCAGGTGTATCAAATCGCAGATATGTATGTTGCTCAGGGAAATTCAGATTCGGCCTATGAATTGATTGAGCAATTTGTGCCCTACTTCTTAAAAAAGGAAGCCCTTGGAGAAGGAATTCAAATGCTCTTGATTAAGGCGAACTATGCGCATCGAGTCAGCGATATTGAAGCCGCTGGGGATGCCTTACTTAGAGCGCGGGAAGTACTTAATGATGAAGAACGGATGAAGGACTATTCAAATCCAGCGTTCAAACAATTACTATGGGCGCTGTATTACGAAGGTATGTCTACCAATCGAATACAGGCAAACCAGAAGAACGAAGCCATTGAATTTGGAACAAAGGCAATCTTACATGCTCGTAAGAGTGAAAATCCAATGGTACTGGGTACTCAACTTATGTATCAGGGGAACAACTTAATTGCAAACGAACAATATCTTGATGCAGTAACTATACTAGAAGAAGGACTCAAATTAAGTAAAGAGCTTAACCACATTGGTTTACGTAGTGCCGTTGAGGCAGGACTAAGTACAGTGTATTATAGATTGGAAAGGTATGATCAATCATGGCCTTTGGCTATCAAATCGCTGAATGGATTTATTCAAACGAATGATCAGGTGAACATACCTACTAAAATTTCATTGGTATTATCCCTCATAGGCAAGGGGAATAGTTTAAATCTTAGAGACGAAGCTTTAGATAAAACGCCTTACAATAGTTTGCATGAGATGATCGATTCTGCAGAAGTTATGTCCATACGACAAGATCGAAATGAAGCACTGGTGGAACTTTATGAAGAAGCGTTTATTGCTTTGGTAAAATGTGGTGAGGTCGATGCTGCTTCACCCTACCTGCAGGAATTCAAGAATTCCTACGCAAAAAAGTATAGTGAAGAAAATGCAAGTGCTCAGGCAGAATTCGATGCACAATTTAAGGTTCAGGAAGAGAAGTTAAAAAATCAAAGACTTGAAGCAGATAAGGAAAGACGTCAATTATACACCTCAATGGCCGGGGGAGGAGCGGTTCTAATCATAGGTATGCTGGGAATACTGTGGGCAATGGGGCGTAAGCAGAACAAAATCCTAACGATCAAAAACACATTGATTGCGCAACAAGCAGAAGAGTTACGAGAACTCGATACGTACAAGTCCAATTTCTTTGCAAATGTGTCTCACGAATTGCGTACACCACTTACGTTAATTCTTGGGCCACTTGATAATCTGCTAGGCCCCGGTACCACTGAAATTCCAGATCGCTTGCGCAATGTGTTAAAACTGAGTTTAGTTAACGCAAGAAAGCTGCAATCGCGGGTTAATGAAATTCTTGATTTATCGAAGATGGATGCAGGCCGTTTAGAGCTTGAAACATCGCCTGTAAGACTAAAACCATTTGTCGATCGGGTATTTTATGCGTTTGAAAGTGTATTGGCCATACGAAAGATCCATATTGAACTGAATACTGAGTTTACCGACGATTATGCCGTTGAAATTGATCATCAGAAGGTTGAAAAAATACTGAATAACCTGATGTCTAATGCCGTCAAACACTCGAACAATGGTAGCCGAATCGGTGTGGACTTAAGCTATTCCGACAGCGAGTATCGTATTCAGGTCTCCGATTCAGGGACAGGAATTGCAAAAGAAGAGCTGAATCGAATATTTGATCGGTTCCATCAGGCCAAGGATGGCAAACTTCAGGGAGGTACAGGTATTGGTCTCGCCTTAAGTCGCGAACTGGCAAAACTCATGGGAGGTGATATTACTGCTTCGAATAACGAAAGTGGTGGGGCGACATTTACGTTTACCTTTAAAGCTGATGTGGTGGATGAAGGAATTGTTCCAGGTTTAGAGCAGATGGAACAAGACGAAGAAGAGACGATTGATTTTGCATTCGACTCAGAGACCGAATTTGGTTCCAGGCCAGGTGTTTTAGTAGTTGAAGATCATCCGGAGATGCGTCAGTACATTAAAAACATTTTACAAAAAGACTTTAAGATTTATGAGGCTGCGGATGGCAAAGAGGCCTATGAGATGGTTCAAACGAACTCTATTGATTTGATTACGTCTGATGTAATGATGCCCAATGTTGATGGATTCGAATTCCTTAAGACGTTAAAGGAGAGTGCAGACTACCGTGATATACCCGTTATTATGCTCACGGCTCGTGCGGAAGAAACCGACAAACTACATGCCCTTGAAGCAGGGGTAGAC
>DIYD01000285.1 GCA_002428905.1 Bacteroidetes bacterium UBA6063
TCACATAAATGTCATCAAACATTCATTTTTAAGCTAGCACGCAATAATTAGTGCATATGGTTGTACAGATTAACCGTTCTGTACGTTGTGCATGCCAGGCCTAATGCATATCGATCAATTTGTTCCGACGACGATTGAAGTGCAAGCTTAGATGCCTTATAGCGCGCAAAACGAAAGCACTGGTTAAATCCAAACTGGCCGACGTCACTCAGCATACCGCGCGTTTTCTTATGCACCATGGAGCCGTATGATTTCAAAATAGACAGTTGAATCGAATTCTTCTGATCCAATAGAATTTGATTGAATTCAAAAAAAGCGGCCTGATGTTCTTTTACATCTCTGGAATAGCCAATGTCTTTTAGCGTTTCTGGTAAGTCATGGACAACATGGGCTAAAATGGACAAACTGATAACCATGGTTGCGGTAGCATGAACATCTCCTCCTGACAGTTGCTCATATTCGCCATGGTCAAATGCCATTCGCCAAACATTAGGGACCTGATCAACATTGCCTGCGTTATAATGGTGTAATGCCGAAAAATACCGGTTGCCAAAATCAATGACGAGCTGTTCGATGAAGTTTGCTTTAAGGAATTCTCCATTGGTCTTATACGTTTCGATCTGAGCAATTGCCGATTTTGTTGTAACCTCATATACTGCGGGAAACAATCCACGATGATCATTTTTAGTGCTG
This sequence comes from Bacteroidetes bacterium UBA6063, assembly GCA_002428905.1. Taxonomy (GTDB): domain Bacteria; phylum Bacteroidota; class Bacteroidia; order NS11-12g; family UBA9320; genus UBA987. Next base: position 694 of record DIYD01000285.1, read on the forward strand.
TAGTGCTTTCGTGCAAAGGTGAGCTCTTCCAATACTTCACGCGTCGAAGTGTAGGACGTTGGAGGCAGGTAGAGTTCAGCGTCTTTCGTATATCTCCGATATTGATTTCTTGAATTTACAATAGTCACCAATTCCAGGCCATCCCAGGTTTTATTGTCCACCTCCAGCATAGCGTTGTATCGCTGAGGCATGGACAATTTAACTTCATTATGTTCAGCCTGAAAGACACCAAATTCTTCATTGTCGTTTTTTAGGATAATCCACCAAAACGAGGAAGACTTGTCGGTGGTTCGCACACATTCTACGGCTTCATCATAGCTGCGATACGCAAATTCGGATTCCGTTACAGGTGTAAGTCTGAGGTACTCACCTTCCGTCAGATTTATCCTTAATGAAGAAGAAAAAACGGGCAAAACAGAGCCGCCAATGACTGCAATCAGCGCCGCAGTCTTCGATAAATACGTTGGTTTCAACCGGCTCATTACGGAACAAAGGGACAAAAAAAATCCTGAAACAACTAAGTTTCAGGATTTTTTCTTGTGTATATAGGATTAGTCAAAATCTACTGTTTTGCCAACGTGAGCAATCTGACCATTTACAATTTCATTGTCGTCGAATGAAGAACCATTCTTATGAAGGAATGCGATAACCTCTAAGTTGTCTTTGTTGAATTCAGAGATGTCAAAATCGTTCGCTTCGAAAGATTCTGTCTTACCAACTACAGTAGCATCAATTAAGTAACCATTGTCGTTTGTAAGTAAACCACGTAATACATGGTTTTGTGTGTAAGGCTGCTGTGCAGAAGCCTGCTTAGAACCGTCAAGGCCGTTTTCAACAACCAATACAGTAATTGCATATTCGCCGTCTAATGCCTCTTTTAAGTGGTAGCTTACATTAACTACAAGGTTTGTACCTTCCACTTTAGAAGAGATTGCAAGACCTGCTTTGGCTGGCTCAGCTAACGCCTTGTCAACCTGACCTGCCCAAGCGCCACTTCCATAACCGTTGAAGATCGTTTGAGTAGTTAAACTTTTCTTACGGTCAAACATCACGTTAGGGAATCCAACGCGTGTATTTCCTGGCTTGTTTGTTACTCTCCAGTGGAAAGCGTACATGTCTTTACACGCCTGATTGTCCTTGTATCGGTCAGCACCACTACCAGCGTGGATAGCTACACCAATAAATTTAGAACCATGTTTGGCTACCATGTCATCGTAGAAAGATCCGGCAGCAGGGCAGTAACCACACCACTCACCTGTAAATTTCTCTACTACCACCTTTTTGGTAAACGTGGCTGGTACGTTGTCTCCACCACCATTATTGCCACCGTTTGGATTAACCTCACCAGCACCGCCACAGCTTGTAATGAACAAAGCTGATAAAATAATCATGCCGACGAATAAAAATTGCTTTTTCATATTGTCTATAGATAAAAATGTTGCTGACGAATATACTAAAAGTGGTGATTCTTCCGTTTGCTGGCATAGTAATCTGACATAACTATGGTCATTATATGTCAATTAACCACCGTGTTTTAAGCCCTTTGTCGTTTATTTGCTCACCATGCACTCCAGAATAGTCATATTATGTTGCCTTATACTTGCTGCATTTCAAGCCCAGGCACAGGTGAACGACAGTACACAGGTACTGGATTCTGTTGAGCTTCGTTATGGCAGAAACCTCATTGATACGTTGCCAGAATTGGCAGATTCCATCTTCAAGGTGTTGAAAACGAAAAAGTTTGATAAACTAATTCCGTATATCGCTACTTCTGACATGCTCAAAGAAGAGTTCGATAGTATGGATTTGAATAAGCTTCAAAAGCTCTCAGAGATCAAGTACCAATACATGGTAAACAACCTTCGGAAACAGCATTTTCGCATGGTGAAGGAAGCAAAAGTGATGCACTACAGCTTGCGGAATATGGAAATGGTGAAGATGCGTATTCGGCAACGCGACCATGAAATCGGTTCCCGGTATGGAGAAATAACGTACTTATGTAAAAGCGGGAAGCGAAAATTCTACATAACGTTTCTGGCGATAGAGATCGTGGGTAAATGGTTTATCGGAGACGAGCTGCGCGTAACAGCGGTTTAGATGGATTTATTCTGCGCTGGGTAAACGACGTACTTGCCGTCTTTCTGCACTACAAAATAATCGTCGTAATAATACACATTCACCTGATTTACAGGCTGAACATTGAGCAATGGCTCGCTGTCAGTCTTGGATTGCTCTGTAGAGCCATCAAATGCCCTGTTCAATGAAAAGTATTGCAACAGCGCCAGGGAACAAAACAAAACCAGGGAAACAAAGACTAATTTTTTTCTCATAAATTGGTTGTTGTTAATATTCTTAACGAACGAATATCCGTCAAAGTTGTATCGTTGTACCTCATCTAAATGTCAATATTTTGCGAATTCATTTAATTTCAATCGGAGGTGCAGTGATGCATAATCTTGCACTTGAACTACAACGCATTGGTCACCAGGTTACCGGTAGTGATGATGAAATTTTTGAGCCCTCAAAATCGCGGCTAGCCAACGCAGGACTTCATCCAGACGAAATGGGTTGGAATGCAGATCGAATTACTACCGATATCGACCGCATTATACTAGGCATGCACGCCAGAGAGGACAACCCTGAGCTAAAGCGGGCTCAGGAACTCGGATTGGTCATTCA
>DIYD01000286.1 GCA_002428905.1 Bacteroidetes bacterium UBA6063
CTTTGTAAAGTGCGACAGTAGCGGCTCGAATGGATTTAAACTCATCCACAAGATCCTGCATGCTGCGATGGTCTACGTGAGCCTTTTCGACGTAAATATCCTGATCAAACCCGGGTAATTGTGTCATGTCGTGACGCGCAAAACGCAAGGCACGCTGTGCAAAAATACGCTCGGCATCACAGATGTGTTGCAAAAGCTGTTTAGGCGTCCACTTGCCTTCGGCGTATGCATAATCGTGCTTATCTGCCGGCATATGTTGAAATAGGTTGATGAATGCTTCCAGCTCCTCATTCAACGCATCTAATACGGATTCTGAATGTACACGAGCAACATACCCGCGATAGTATTCGGGTACTTTATCAAAATCAATTTCTGGCATAATTTATCACTAAGTCGATCCAAATTTATCGAATTAATGATATGGTAACGGAGATTGTGTCAGAATATTTTGCCTCGGCATTTTCCAGTGTAAACAAACCGAAATAGGTGCCTGGTGGATACAACGATCCATTCGGACGCTTGCCGTCCCAACACGACTTGTTGTCTTTCTCCGAATCAAACAACTCTTCCCCCCAACGATTGTAAATAACCAAACGTACATCGGTACACTCATAACCCTCTATATCAAGCCAATAACAGTCATTTCTGCCGTCGTTATTGGGTGTAAATACGTTGTATAACTGCGTTTCGCCAACAAGCTGGTCCGAATCAATAACTACATCTTCGCTTGCCGCTTTTATCGTTGTACAGAGATCGCTATTTGCGGTAGATATCAAGCGAATCGTGTGTGATCCATCCGCCAGCCCATTCAGTTCTATAACTTCTTCGTTCTCATATTCCTTATCGATTCCTTCGATCTGCCAAATCCATTTATCCGAGAGTGAATCTGTTTTGGTTAGGATAATATTGCCCGGATTGCAAATATTCGGTCGTTCAACGTCGAACGAAGAAAGCAGTTCACGCATTTCAAAGATGATTACCGTGTCGGTATGCACCTTTTCCGACATGCAGTTTAACGAATCTAAAATCCGCAGCTTCACAACATATTCTCCAGGCTTTTCGTAGAGAATCTCATTTAAATCAAGGTTGTGTTGTTCACCTTGCCCTCTTCCAAGATCCCAGAACCAATCTGGTGTGGGATCACTGGTATTGTTCACTTTAATCGTTTCACCGACACAAAGCACCTTTGGACCAACAGTAAACGATGCCTGAATAGAATCTTGCACACCAATTTGGATGGTCTTGGTAACACTGTCTGAACAATCCTTATCCTGGGCGATTAGTTTTATCTTGTAGGTTCCTTTCTTCGCAAAAACCTTTGTAGGATTAGGGCTATTTGAAGACGTCACCCCCGAATTCAACGAATCAAAGCTCCAGAGATATTGATCACTGGCTGAGCTGGTATTCGTAAACGTAACCACCGTATCGGAGCAACGCAGATCTGGGAAAGTAAATCCGGCTTGCACACCAATCTTGCATTCCAACACATTAAACTGATAATCGCGAAGCGACTCACCAATGCGTTTCCCATCTCTATACTCCGAAACACGTATGCCTACAACAAACTGGCCCAACACATCAGGCCAAACGGTTAATCTACCGGTGTGTCGATCAATCTGAAGCTTCTGCTTCCCTCCCATCATATTCTGGATGGTATACGAAGATTTGTATTCGACCTGCTCATAATCAGGCTTAGATGGCGTTGTTGGTCGGGGTATATCTCTTGTCGCACCTTTAAATGGGATGTACAGGTCATAGACCAGTGAATCACCATCTTTATCTGTAGCACTGTGATCAAAATCGAGTAAGGCATCGTTACACAAAAAGTTGGGTGGACTCGCTTTAAATACTGGATTGCTGTTGTAGAAACCGTCATCATCTCCAGGAATAAAGGCCGTTATAGTCATGCCGGTTCCTCCGGGATCGACCAAATTTGTGATGGTATGATTTCGGCAACAGCGTTGAAAGGAAACAATGATCCCATTTGATCCAGGATCAATGCGCTTATGAAAAACGTATTCATACCGATCTACACAGGCATTTGGAAGCTCTTTTACACACTCATAGTTTACCCGTGAAACACGAATTGGATCGTTCCTTGTGATCTGCTCTCTGGACAGAAGATCTTTGGTCTTGGCATCAAAAAAGCCAAAGAATGCGGTTACATCAGATGAAATGGCACCAAGGTTTCCATTCACACAATCAACATAGTAAACCAGGGTGAATTTGAATGAATCTTCCTCGATCCATTCATAATTTAGATCACCACCCATGATGTGTGTAGCCCGAACTTGCGTGCTCAAAGCACATAAGCAAATCAGAATCAGGTATTTGGCGAAACCTCGCATGTATCTATTAGACACATACAACGTACAAAAGTTGCCTGACACTAAATAAAAATCAGCGTCGGTATTTTGTCAAATCCTATTTTGGCGTGATAATGAATTCAAACAGGTCGTTATCCTGACCTACTTTTCGAGCACGTTCACAGTACACGGTTATTACACCATTGCTTGCTAATCGATGACCAGCAATACGAATCGCCTGACCGGAAGTGCTCTCTTTGTTCAAGATAGGGCTTCCCTTAATCAAACCAAAATTATCGACGTCTTGCTCTGGTATTTCAAACGAATGACCATCTTTAATCTTCGCTAAATCTGTACCACTCATAAAACGTGTTAGCCCATCAATACGGAAATCGAACATCGTAGCATCATCAGAATTCTTGTACACTTTTAACTCAAAGCTTCCCTTTCGATCCTGTACACCGGTAACCGAATTAAACACCTGATAGTCACACGTATAATCACCGGTAACCAGATCGCGCAGATCGGTAGGTTCAGAAGGTGTGTTATCAACAGGAGTTTCATCACCACACGCTGTAAATAATGTTGCACTTAGGAGTAATGCTACGTATAGATTTTTCATATGATTTCTGTATTACGACAAATTTATCATTTAAGCCGTAATTTCCGCATTGAATTATGGAACGGAAACTCGCCTTAGTGTCACCTTTAATCCTGCTCGTTTTAATTGTGGGGCTAATAATTTGGGGATTGAGTTCTCCACGAAGAACCATTGATGGGGCGATTGAAGACGAGATTACGGTTATGCATCGAGGTGCATGGATTCATGGCCTTTGGTATCGCGTAGACTCCACACGAAATACTACATTTTATGAAGAATGGGCGCCTAAAACTAAACTGTCCATCCATCCAAACAGAACTACTTTACTCTGGTCAGATTCCATCCTGGGAACCGGTTTTTCTACAACTACTGATAACGACACGTCTATTTGGGAACACCTCGTAATTGATACCAAACCCAGTAAATGGACCTATACTGCCCGGGTTAAAGGACAACAAGCCATTACCTTCATTGAATCGATGCGTTCAGACTCCATGCTTCAATTTGAAAACCTAAAACATGATTTTCCGAAATACATACGCTACAATCGAAAGGGTTCCACTCTCCATGCCCGTGTTTGGAATGAAACAGAAACACTCAGTTTCACGTTTACTCTGAAGCATGAATGAAATAATTGATGAAGACCTTTTACCGAAGGAAGTACCCAAACCCAACAAATCGCCGTACAACCGATGGTCAAATGTGGCTGCATTTGTCGTACTTGTGGGTGCCTTATTCTTCATACTTCACTACCCGTATGGGGATATCTTGATCGTTATTGGCACCTCTGCTCACATCGGCATTGAGCTCGGTTTTTTTGCCATATTGCGTGGCGCCAGTCAATCCAATAACCGAAGACTAATTGGTGCTGCTTTCACGGCGTTTGTTTTGTACCGATTGCGCATGCGAACCTCTATGGAAGTAATGGATATAGAAACGTTTAAATGGTATCTAGCCGGATTTATTTTCTTCTCAACTTTTGTGGCCACCTATCGGGTAACCCGAAATCGAATTCGATCTTTACGCTCTTAATTACTGCGTAAAGCGGGGTTCAAAAACGCACCGTCCATCTTCATTTGTAAATACTTTCCAGTATGTGACTCAGCGCACTTCATTAAGTTTTCAGGCGTTCCTTCAAACACAATATTGCCGCCATTCTTTCCACCGTCCGGACCAAGGTCGATGACCCAATCTGCTGTCTTTATCACATCTAAATTGTGCTCAATAGTAATTACTGTATTCCCCTGATCAATAAGCGCATTGAACGACTTCAGTAATTTTTGAATATCGTGGAAGTGCAACCCCGTTGTAGGTTCATCAAAAATGAACAAAGTATGTGTAGAACTATTGTTTTTCCCAAGGAATGACGCCAGTTTAATCCGTTGA
>DIYD01000287.1 GCA_002428905.1 Bacteroidetes bacterium UBA6063
AAAGCACAGAGTCTATGAGCTCGCCATTATCGGTTTCGTAAGTCGTTGTTATTTCCTTTATGATATGATCCGTTTTAAACGTCTTCGCTTCTTCATCTCTGCCCAGATTGCCGGCAACACCGCCTAAATCCAGACTCAGAAGAGCATCGAACTGTTTAAAAAAAGCAGGGAAGGGGAGGCTCTCTACGCCAGGTACCAGACGTGACTTATGATATACGTCGATTTCCCCGGAGGGAGGAATGAACAAGGCCGTATTGTACGAATCGTAGTATTGACCAGTGGGTTCATAAAAGCGCGGATATTTTGGCAATTCTTCACCTTCCTCATAAAAGTGGTGCGTGGATGCACCTACCAGAGCGGCATCCACCTCATGTTCATGAAGAAAACGTCTGAATGCCCGAACACCGTAATTTTGATCAAGGTAGTCTTCATTGAAATTACCAACCAACGCAGTTTCAGGAAATATCACCATGTCGGTTTCTGCTGTAACACCCTTTTCGCACAACGTAATGAATTTGTCCACCTGTTCACGTGCGTTACCCGATTCAAATTTCTTGTAGGGGTCGATATTTGGTTGGACAATGAGAACGTCAACTCCACCCATTTTTGCACAGGTGTTTTCTGTCTTCGCCAGATAAATTGACCAAAGTGTTGGGGCAACAAACAACAACGTCGTTGCGATAACCGTAATGCGCTTATAGGCTTGTGTTAGACTAAACAATAAAACATTGATCAGAAGAATCCACAAACTACCACCAAGTGCTCCAGTGTACTCGTACCATTGCACCAAATTAGGCGTTGCTGCAAATCCGTTTCCAAGGGTGAGCCAGGGATAATTTACCTGCCAGTTGAAGTGTAAATATTCAAAACTCAACCAGGCAGCAATAAAGAGCACCAAACCTCGTGTTAATCCAATTTCACGCTTGGCAAACCGGTAAAGCATGAAAGGCAAAAGCATCAGGAAGGAGTTGGCGAATAACATAAATACGGCTCCACCCGGTGAGGCATTCCAAACCCACCACGTGGTAGACAGATTGAATAGGAACAAGCCTAAATACGTGTAGGCGTAGAACCACTTACCACGACCCTTTTCACCAAATAGCGTTTCGAGCAGAAAGAATGGAACAAATCCGAAGAACAGGGGCAGTGGAAAGCCTGCAGGTGGCCATCCAATAGCAGGTAGAAATCCACCTAAGAGCGTTAGAACCAGGTATTTTAGTCTTGGATTCATGATTTTCCTGCCAAACAAATAACAAATTCACCCTTGATAGGTGTTGTTTCCAAATGCGTAATTACCTCGTTTAATGTACCTCTGTAATGCGTTTCGTGTAGTTTGCTTATTTCTTTCGAAACCGAAACATTACGGTCGTCACCGAAGAACTCAACGAGCTGGTTTAAGGTCTTTAAAAGTCTGTGCGGACTTTCATAAAAAACGATGGTACGATCTTCTTCCTGTAATCGGGTTAGACGTTTTTGTCTTCCCTTTTTATGCGGCAGGAAACCTTCAAAAACAAATCGATCACAGGGAAGTCCTGAGTCTACAAGTGCAGGCACAAATGCAGTTGCGCCGGGGAGGCATTCTACACGCAAGTCATGACTGATCGCCTCACGAACCAGGAGGTAACCAGGATCTGAAATTCCAGGTGTTCCGGCGTCTGTGCAATACGAAACCGTTTGACCTTTTTTGAGGAGATCAATCACATAGTTAAGTTTTGCATGTTCATTGTTTTGATGAAAGGATTCTAGCCCTTTGTTGATCTCAAAATGGTTCAACAGTTTCTTGGTCTGACGGGTGTCTTCGGCCAATACGACATCGCTTTGTTTCAGTATGGAGATAGCCCTGAATGTCATGTCTTCCAGGTTCCCAACGGGGGTTGGGATTAGGTGTAGTTTACCAAAGCTCTGCTCATCATGTTGCATGGGTTGCAAAGGTAGGTAGTTTAGAGCTAAGGTAGGTGTTAATTGATCGTGATTGGGATGGAGCAGGAATTCAACACTTTTGAGTGGTGGTCTGTGACGAATGCTATTACTTCAAATTCTTCAATATTGGGTGTCATCAGTCGTTGGTCTGGTCCCAATCCATAAAATTCGGGCAGCCTGTATTGAAAAGAACGTAAGTGATTAGTGTCACTCATCGACATATGGGGAGGGATCGGTTGTCCACTGAAGCCTGTGAGAAAATCACGTAACACATTGTTGTGCTGGTAATACTCACCACCTCCGTTTTGTTGCGCTATTATGTTGTTTTCTATAAGTGCAACATGTAAAAAGGTGGTATCACGATTCAGCTCTAAAAAATAGGCCTCCATTTCAACCGTTAATTGCCTTGTAGTTCTGGAATATGCTGCTTGACCACCCAGGTTAATTTCGGCACTTGAGGAAGTAATACCGCTAACAATTTCAGGCCAGAAGGTAAAGGGTACTGCAATACTGCCAAAGCCCGAAAAGCTTTTGTCGATATAATTAGCTCTGTTTATGGTTCCACCAGGTAACTTCGGAGGCTTAACCAGGGCATAAAGCGAATCTCCAAATGGGTTGCTAAAATCCGTTGGAAAGCGATCAGTCGATCCAACGAAATTCCCAGCCTCTATCCGAATCACATGGACTTGATCTTCGTATTTGTCTTTCAAACGCTCGACCACGTCAATTCCATTTTTAAAATGGCCATCGCGAACATTCGTATAGATTTCGAGCAAGGCGTGTCTGTTTTGAGGTTCGCGTGAAGCATAGGTTTTCGTGTCAGACGCGTTAGTGAGGTCAGGATCTTGCCCGCAAGACCATAAACCAAATACGAAGAAGAGTACGACAAATAATTTTGACATGTTTTCAGGATCTTTTTTGGTTACTAGGTGCAAAGTCATTACTCGTGAAGCTCGTTTGACAAGCTTATAGCACATGCTGTATATTCAACGTGATTGGTTTCATTCTTATTTTATTGTATTCAAATAGCTTCCGACATAATAATGTTTTGTTCACTCCCCGATACGAAAACTACACAATTTAAGTACTATTTCTTTACTATCATGGGTTGTATAGGTGCTAAGGTAGGTGTTAATTGATCGTGATTGGGATGCGGTTCGCCGTTTCTATTCGGCCACTATCTTGTGTTACAAATGCGATGAGTTCAAAATTCTCGGGCTTGGGATCCAGACCATTACCATATCGGTTACGGTTATACGTTTGCTTGATGTAGAAGGTGTAACGTCTATTTATCTGAGTGCCTTTTGTTGTGGGTGCCGAAATGGCCTCACCGTCGAGCCCCAAAAACAAATCACATAATATATTATTGTGATTATAATTATCTCCAAGACCTGCTTGTTTCTCTTTGATGTTGCTCTCAGTCAGTGCTAAATGCAGTTGATTTTTGGATGACTGTTCTTGTGTATAATAGACTTCAATATCTACGGTCATTTGTCTGGTGCCCCGATTGAAGACTGCGTTTCCTCCAATGTTCATAGAAGATTGCTGAGACAGAACTGCTGTCGCTGTCTCGCTCCAGAACCGACTGGTCATTGCTATCCCACCTGAAACCACTCCTTTGCCAAAATATCTGCCTCGGTTAATATTTCCTGAAGGAAACGCAAAGCTCTGTGATCTCAGTAACAGACTATCACCATAGCGCGTTCTGAAATCCGGATGACCATCTCGTGGGATGCTAAAACCGCCGGATTCGACCCGAATTAGGTGTGTGGACTCCAACGCTTTGAGTTGAATTCTTCGAGCTTCCTGGTGCCCGGTAGGAGCTAGTTCATTTACAACACCATCAAATACTTCAAGTACAACATGCCTGTTTTCGATCGTGTCTGATACGTACTTGAGGACCACCTGGTTGGATTCTTCGTTGCTGAGAACTGGGGCCTCATGCTTGCAACTCAAAAGAATGAAAATCAGGCAAATGAACGAATACGCTTTAACCATGAAGGTAGAATTGGTAATGAAGTATAGTGATTTTGTACGTGTAAAACAACCAATGGAAGCTTGACTTGTCAATGATGACCAGAATAGGACTAAGATTTCTAAAGTTCGTCTTTAAGGAACCTGGCGGTATGGCTTGTTTTGTGTTTGGCCACTTGTTCGGGTGTGCCTGTTGTAATTATCTGGCCACCGCCTTTGCCACCTTCAGGACCCAAATCGATGATGTGGTCTGCAACTTTAATTACATCCAGATTATGCTCTACAACCAATACCGTGTTGCCCAAATCGGTTAAGTTTTGCAATACTTCTAACAATACGCGTATGTCTTCAAAATGCAATCCGGTGGTAGGCTCATCCAGGATGTAAAAGGTGTTGCCAGTGCTTATCTTGCTTAATTCACTAGATAGTTTTACCCGCTGAGCTTCTCCTCCTGAGATCGTTGTACTGCTTTGCCCAAGTGTAATGTAACCCAGACCAACGTCTTGTAAAGCCTTGATTTTGCGATAGATGGAAGGGATGTTCTCAAAGAACTTTACCGCCTCGTCAACACTCATGTCCAACACGTCACTAATGGATTTTCCACGATAACGTACTTCCAGGGTGTCGCGGTTGTAGCGTTTGCCCTGGCATGTTTCGCACTCTACTTCTACGTCTGGCAAGAAGTTCATCTCGATGATTCTTCGTCCACCACCCTTGCACGTTTCGCATCTTCCTCCTTTTACATTAAAGGAAAAACGACCGGGTTTGTATCCTCTAATTTTTGCCTCGGGTAGCTCGCTAAAGAGGTTTCGTATGTCTGTGAAGAATCCAACATA
>DIYD01000234.1 GCA_002428905.1 Bacteroidetes bacterium UBA6063
CGCTGTGTGGTCTCCAGTCCATGTCAGAAACCGGCTTTGAACATGCGGTAGCTGCGCCTAAAACGTCGGCCAACTCTTCGACCATACCCCAATTTTCCGGTCCTTTCAGTCCACGACCAGCAGAAACAACCAATTCGGCTTCTGTCAACGGAATTTTACCCTGTACTTTGTCCACGCTCACAGAAGTCGTTTTAACAGCTCCACCTGCGTCCACATTCATTGCTTCCACTGCGGCAGATCCGTCGAACGACTTTACCTCGTATGAGTTTGGAACGATACTAATCACTCGCTTAGCATTGCTCACCTTAACCGATGTAAACGCCTTGTTCGAAAAACAAGTCTTGCGCACGGTTAAATCTCCTGAAGTATCGGCCATAGCAACAACACCAGTTGACAAAGCCGCACCTTGTTTCACTGCAACCTTTGGTGCAATGCTTTTACCCGTATAAGATCCGGAGAAGATGATTGTACTGGCACCTTCAGCATTGGCTACTTCATTTACGGCCTTTGCGTAACCTCCAGGAGTAAAGCCCTCCAGTCCGTTACCTGATACTGCAACTGTTTTAGTCGCACCGTAAGCACCAAGATCCTCTAATGCAGATGCGTCTCCTACAACAACTGCCGTACATGATCCACCAATTGCATTGGCCAGGTCTGCACCATAGCTTAACGCTTCTTGCGATGATTTCTTCGCCTTATTATCTTCCTGTTCTACAAATACTAAAACCATCTTCTATAGTAATTTCTTTTCGCTTCTTAATAAATCCATTAATTCACCCGCATTGGCAGCATCAATAAGCTTTACGCCTTCTTTCGCAGGTGGCAATTCGTAACTTTCATAAACGGTGTCGGTATAGGCACCCGAAGGTTCAACTACTGCCAACGGCTTCATTCGTGCCTGCATAATTCCTCGCATGTTTGGAATACGCGGTTCGCACAAATCCTTCTGAGCGGAAATAACACACGGTAACTCAGCGGATACCGTTTCACGCCCACCGTCGATATCCCGAACAGCGATTACATTGTTGCCTTCTACGTCCAATTTAGCTACCACATTAATCAAGGCCATATCCAGCATCTCCGACAAGATACCTGCTACCTGACCACCGTTGTAGTCAATCGACTCACGTCCGGTCAGAATTAAATCATAGGATTCACCAGCAATGGCATCCTTAATGCATTGTGCAGCGTGCATACCATCAGCAGCAACTGTATTTACACGAATGGCCTTATGCGCTCCAATAGCCAATGCCTTTCGCATTACCGGTTCTATAGAGACATCACCCACAGTGATAACCGTTACTTCACCGCCATTAGCTTCTGTGAGCTCTAATGCACGTGTTAAAGCCAATTCATCATATGGGTTAATAATAAATTGAACACCTTCGGTGTTGAACTTTGTGTTATTGTCTACAAAAGTGATTTTTGTGGTAGTGTCTGGAACGGCACTAACACATACTAATATATTCATTAAAATATTTTTTTGTATGCTCCGAAAAAGTGGAGCAAAATTAAGGAAATTTGCCATTTAAAATCGTCCGATGAGCAGAATAAAACAGCTGGAAAATTTTTTAAAAGAAGAGCCTGAAGATAGTTTCTTAAACTACGCCCTTGCTATTGAGTATGTGGGACTCGAAAACTACGATAAGGCCAAGGAAATATTGTCTGCATTGGTTCAGCGCGATCCAGATTATACGGCCACGTATTACCACCTTGGCAAGCTTTATCAACGTGAAAAAAACATTGAAAAAGCAGAAGAGGTTTATCAGGAAGGAATTCGTCTAACACGCGCAAAGCGCGAGCAGCACAAACTGGCTGAGTTAATGAACGCTTTAAACAACATGTTATTTGATGAAGATGATGAATAAGTTCGAATGTTTAAATCCCGATTTCAAAGAAGACATTGAAGAGAAGTTGCAGCGGCAGTTTTTCATGAAACTGATGGGATTTCAACTGGATCGTATTGAGCTGGGCGAAGTGAGCGGAAGTCTGGTGGTCGAGGAAAAACACATGCAGCAAAACTACTTTGTGCATGGTGGTGTGATGGCTACAGCCAGCGATATTGTTATGGGGTTTGCAGCCTATTCGGTTGTGCCAAAGAATTTTGGCGTTGTGACAACGGATTTGTCGATGTCGTATTTAAATCCGGGAATTGGGGATAAGCTGGTGGCGGAAGGTCGGGTCGTAAAAACAGGTGGGCAACTTGTTTTTTGTGAGGCGGATATATATGTGTTGAAAGGAGACCAAAAAACGCATACGAATAGGGCTACATCTACCATGTTTAAGGTAGACTTAAGCAAGATGAAATCTTAGAACTGATCTAAGTTGGCGGGTTTATGTACTAAATCCTTAACAGGCCTGTTAATAATACCAACGCTGGCTTGCTATATCTTTGTGAAGTAGAATTGATTGGATTCTCTGTTGTTGGAAGAAAAGTTTAAACAGCTGTATGTACAGCATTTTGAGGCGTTATGCCGTTATGCCGATTTTTATTGTTCAGATAAATTACTGGCTAAAGACACCGTTCAGCAGGTATTTCTTCGACTTTGGGAAAGCCAAAACGACATTTCTACACTGGCCAATCCGCGTGCTTATTTATATACCTCGGTGAAACATCAAATCCTGAACGATCAGCGTAAGCAACAAATTATAAAGCAGTTAGACGATGAGGATGCCGAAATTGAAGCCGATGTATTACTTGATTTACAAGGCAAGGAGCTGAAAGAAAAGTTGGAACTCTGCATCGCCATGCTTCCGGAAAAAAGGCAATATATCTTTCGGCTAAGCCGGCAGGAGCACAAAACACATCAGGAGATCGCTGAGTTGCTCGATATTACGCCTAAAACGGTTGAAAATCAGATCGGGAAAGCCCTTAAATTTCTCAAATCTAAAATTTATTGATCTGTTAATCAGGTTGTTACAAATAATTTGTAACAAAGGATGAGGGATGGTCGATAAAGATGTGTTACATCAATACAATCCGGGATTATGAATTATCTACAAGGAAATACCTTGCTGAGGTATTTGCTGAATCAATGCACGTCGGAGGAGAAAGAGGAGTTGGCGCATTGGTTAGACGAGAGTCAACAAAACAGGAAGACATTAGACTACCTGAAAGTGCAGGTAAGTTTAATGGCCATATAAGAGGAATTAAGATTGAGTAACGAAGATTTAATTGTACGGTATCTGGTAGGAAGTCTCTCCAGCGAAGAGCAAGCGTCATTTGACGCGTTGTATGCTTCAAGTGAGGATTTCAGAACCGAAGTAGCATCTTACCAAATGGTATGGGAAGCTTCTGCAGATGTAGACTTTACTTCTTCGCTTACATTTAATGCCGAGGCGAACTGGAAACAGTTTGAAGAGAAAGCTATGCCTTCGGTTTCACAAACAAAAATATTCAAACCAAACTTCCATAGAGCGTTTTACAGGGTTGCTGCTGTTGTGCTACTTATTGTTTCATCGCTCTTTGTGTATCAGCAATTTGGTACACAAAACTTTGAGGAAGGTATCGTGTATACCAACCAAACCAAATCATCCGTGCAGGGATTGGAAGACGGGTCATATGTATACCTGGCTGATAATTCCAACTTAAAGATGGACAAAAGGTTCAATCGTAGAAGTCGTAAGCTGCGATTGGATGGAAAAGCCTTTTTTGTCGTAAAACCGGATAAAGACAGGGTATTTGAGGTGGCTACTGACCACCTCACCGCCACTGTCAAAGGAACTACTTT
>DIYD01000271.1 GCA_002428905.1 Bacteroidetes bacterium UBA6063
CCGTATTGAAATCGTATTCTAAAGTAAGCGGTGGTGGTCAAATATACCTGAGCAATGACGCCAACCGAGCACTTGCCAAAGCCCAAAAGTTTATGCAGGATTTCGGCGATGAGTTTGTGACGGTAGAACACATGTTCTTATCTCTGGTAGACGGGAAAGATCAGGTTGGAAACTTGTTGAGAGATGCTGGCGTAAACACAGATGAGGTAAGTAAGGCGTTTAAGGAGCTTCGAGGTGGGAATACTGTAAATAGTCAAAGTGCTGAAAACCAGTTTAATGCGTTAAAAAAATATGCCAAGGATTTAAACGAGCTCGCTCAAAATGGAAAATTGGATCCCGTGATTGGTCGTGATGACGAAATCAGACGCGTGCTTCAGATTTTATCGCGCCGTACGAAAAATAACCCGATACTTATTGGTGAACCGGGTGTTGGAAAAACCGCGATTGCCGAAGGATTGGCACATCGGATTGTAAGTGAAGATGTACCTGAAAATCTAAAGAGTAAACGCATATTTTCACTCGATATGGGGTCGCTGGTGGCAGGAGCGAAATACAAAGGCGAATTTGAGGAGCGTTTAAAAGCCGTCATCAAGGAAGTGGTAGATAGCGATGGCGAACTGGTGTTGTTTATTGATGAGATCCACACGCTGGTAGGTGCTGGCGCAAGTGGTGAAGGGGCGATGGATGCCGCCAATATTCTGAAACCTGCACTGGCCAGAGGGGAATTACGTGCTGTAGGGGCAACGACACTTGCCGAGTACCAGAAATACATTGAAAAGGATAAGGCTCTAGAACGTCGATTCCAAACGGTTCTTGTGGATGAGCCAGATACGGCTGATGCCATATCCATACTTCGAGGTCTAAAAGAACGCTATGAGGTGCATCACAAAGTGCGCATTAAGGATGAGGCAATTATCTCGGCTGTAGAGCTCTCACAGCGCTATATATCCGACCGGTTCTTACCCGACAAGGCCATTGACTTAATTGATGAAGCTGCCGCCAAACTGCGCCTTGAGATTGACTCCGTACCTGAAGAATTGGACGAGCTGGATCGTAAAATTCGGCAGTTGGAGATTGAGCGTGAGGCGATTAAGCGGGAAAGTGATACAAACAAATTAAAGGCACTAAACGAAGAAATTGCCAATCTATCCGAAGAACGGGATGCACTTAAGGCACGTTGGCAGAGTGAAAAAGTCATCGTAGACAGTATACAGCAAACCAAAAAATCGATCGAGGAGCTACGTTTGGAAGCAGATCAGGCAGAGCGCGCTGGTGATTTCGGACGTGTAGCAGAAATTCGCTATGGAAAAATCAAAGAAGCAGAGGACGAACTAAACCGGTTAAAATCGGAATTGACCGACAAACAAGCGAATTCAAGCCTGGTGAAAGAAGAAGTGGGCAATGAAGATATTGCAGAGGTGGTAAGTCGCTGGACTGGAATTCCTGTGCAGTCTATGTTACAGAGTGAACGTGAAAAGCTTCTAAATCTGGAAGAAGAACTACATAAACGTGTAGTTGGACAAGATGAGGCCATTGAGGCTATTTCAGACGCTATTCGAAGAAGTCGTGCCGGTTTATCTGATCCCAAGAAACCCATAGGAAGTTTCATTTTCCTTGGAACAACAGGTGTTGGTAAAACCGAGTTGGCCAAAGCACTAGCATCGTACCTGTTTAACAAAGATGACGCCCTGGTTCGCATTGATATGAGCGAGTTTCAGGAAAAACATACAGTATCACGTCTAATTGGGGCGCCTCCGGGATACATTGGATACGATGAAGGCGGTCAGCTTACTGAAGCTGTACGACGGAAGCCGTATTCAGTGATTTTGCTCGATGAGATTGAGAAAGCACATCCAGATGTATTTAACATCTTATTGCAGGTACTTGACGATGGTCGCTTAACGGACAACAAAGGACGAACAGCCAATTTCAGAAACACCATAGTAATTATGACTTCAAATATTGGTGCACACCTAATCCAGGAGCGTTTTTCTGAACTACGAGAAGACAATCAACAGGAGTTGGAAGCACAGACGAAATCCGAGGTGTTTGAATTACTCAAAAAATCGATCCGTCCGGAGTTTCTCAACCGAATTGATGAAATAATGATGTTCAAACCACTTGGGAGATCAGAGATCCGAGGAATTGTTGACATTCAATTTGCAGGTTTACAGCAGATGCTTGCAGACCAGGGTGTAACGATTACGGCAAGCGAAGCTTCGCTCGATTGGTTGGGGCAATTGGGGTACGACCCTGCCTTTGGCGCACGACCTCTAAAACGAGTGATTCAGCGTGAAGTGTTGAACAAACTGTCAAAAGAAATATTAGCGGGTAAGATATCCAACGATAGCAAGATTGAGTTGGATGTAACACCAAATCATGAGTTTGTGTTCAGAAACAAGTAATTTGTGCGCTGTATCATGCAGCGCCTGTTAAACGATATTGAGCTTTGCACCATTTGTGAGCCCCATTTACCGCTTGGGGCCAACCCTGTAGTGCGCGCACATCCAACATCCAAAATTGTGATTATGGGACAGGCACCAGGGACTCGGGTTCATGCTACAGGCATACCCTGGAACGACCCAAGTGGAGTTTTGCTTCGTGAATGGTTACAAATGGATGATGCCGAGTTCTATGGGTCGGAAGATATTGCAATTATACCCATGGGGTTCTGTTATCCGGGAAAAGGAAAATCGGGTGATTTGCCGCCTCGGAAAGAATGCGCACCCCAATGGCATGAAGCGTTGTACGCCTTAATGCCGGATGTGAAGTTAACTCTTCTGATTGGTCAATACGCTCAAAAAGCTTATTTAGGCAAGCGCTTTAAAAAGAACCTAACCGAAACAGTGCGGGCTTATGCCGAATTTGCACCCAAATATTTTCCATTGCCGCATCCGTCACCGCGTAATCGCATTTGGCTAAAACGAAATCCCTGGTTTAATGAGGAAGTGCTACCGGCCTTGCGGGATGCTGTCCAACGCATGAAGGCCTAAAAAAGGCGTCCGCATTGCGAACGCCTTCCAGTTATGGTATCGTGGTTAGATTACTTGATTGTCATTTGTTTGGTGTAGTTTTCATTGGCTGAAGTCATCTTTACACCTGTGATCCTATCTACCCGATTGGATCGGAGGTCTTTTACTTCTGCTCAATGTGGATTCACAATTTTATATGAACAATGTTGGACCTAATTCACCTCAGAGTCAACCTTGACCCATTAAGTGGTACTAAAGAGCGAATAAGCGGTCATTACAATCCAGTGTTTGAAACGAGGCAAATACTTTACGTGTTCAATTCTCGTTCTACCTTTATGTCTTGTAATCGAAGAGTTATCGTGCTTGTTTTCTTTCTAATGATGGCCAGGTATACCTTTGGTCAGGTTGTACCGTTAGATGTATACAGTATTAGCGATTCAACTCCAGTCTTGATGTATGTTTATTCAAAAACGCCTTACGATTCTGCGCTTAAAGAAATCGATCAAAAGAGACAAGCCTTTAAGTCGGCTTACCTGTTAAACGCCGGCGATTCAATTACTTCGGATAGTATTATAACCGCAGCAGGAAGCTTTTTCAGTGGTGCACTGCTACGCATTGCTCCGTATTGGTTTGGAACAAAATGGGATTTTAACGGATATACAAATTCACCCGGAAGAGGGGTTATTGCATGTGGCTATTTCGTGAGCACTACACTCAAACACCTTGGGGTGAATGTCAATCGATATCACTTAGCCCAACAAAACCCATTAAACGAGGCAAAATCCATTGCTCGTGGCGATTCAGTGCGCACAAGGAGAAATGTAAGCCCAGTGGAATTGGGCAAAACGGTCTTTGAGAAGGAAGGGTTGTATTTTGTTGGACTGGACAATCATGTGGGATATGTGCTAAGCTACAGGTCTTTTCGTGAGTTTATTCATTCAAATTATATTGGATCTGCCGGTGTGGTAGCGGAAGACATCTATTCTTCGGAGGCTTTTAAGAGTACCTCATATTATATAGCACCTATTTCTGCGAACAAACAATTTATCCTGGACTGGATATTGTCTAAACCTGTTGAAGTGATTCGGGGATAAATCTATGAACAAAAAAAGGGTTCAATCACTGAACCCTTTGTAGTCGCTGTTACTTAATGACCTGCAAGTAATCGTAGTCATTACATGAAACTGCAATTAACCAGCTGAATAAGAGCGAAACAAGGGGAATTACACAAGTGTAGTCTACAGCTCAATAACCGTTCAGAAAAATTTAGTTTTTGGATTATCGGGTGAGGATAACGTAGTCTTTGAGCAATTGACGTAGAAATGCCGTATGTGAGCGTTCAGTCCGTTTTATTTCCAGATTAGCCTCAAATTTCTTGCTCAATTCCAAAATCATGCTGGAGTACGTGTCCACATCCGGATAACGTTTATACCGTGTCAAAACACGTTTAACAGTAAGCATAGTGCTTTCCGGGATTGTGCGAACCTCAGGATATTTAGGTGTGTAATCCTTTGCATTGGTAATGGTAGTGATGTTGCTCAATTCATAGCCTGAAAGCTGGTTTTTCTTCACTACAATGGTGTCGGCAATTTTGTCGCCAATGCGTTGCCCTTTATCAGACGTACTAATGGAGATCATTGCCACACCGCCAAATGTTCCATAAATATCAATCCAGCGCATAGCCCAACGTCTGAAGTAGTCAATAAACTCCGGTTGACTGCCATCGTTTTTTATGGTTTTAATGCCTAGCGCTGCCTTTCCAATAGTGCGTCCGCGCATAAGTGTTTCAAAGATTAGGCTGTACATCGCCAGTACAATTACCAGTCCGTATATTACCCACATCGACTCAAATATCGGCATTAAAATAGCCGCTAGAATGGAGTAGGAGATGGTTACAATAATGCTATCGATCACGAAGGCAATAATTCGATCGAATAAGGTGGCAAGCTTGATTTGTATAACCACATTTTGCGTTGTGGTAATTTCTATTGTTCGCATTAAAAAAAATATCTACTTTTTCAGACTCAAATGAAAGAATCCGAATTCATCGACCAAAATAAGGATAAGTGGCTTGAATATGAAAGTATAATTAAGGATGAAGAAGCTGACCCGGAAGAATTAAGCGAGGTGTTCATTCAGGTTACCGACGATTTGAGCCATAGCAGATCAAACTACCCAAACCGATCGGTACGAGTTTACCTTAACGATTTAGCCAACCTGATCTTCGATAAGCTGGGTAAGAAGAAAAAACTGAACCTAAGCCTGATTCAGAAGTTTTTTACCATTGAAGTGCCACAGCTTATGTATCTGGCCCGACGCGAGATGCTTGTATCGCTGATTGTCTTTTTGCTGTCTATGGGGATAGGCATTTATTCCAGTATTAAAAATCCTGAATTTGCTTCAGTTGTGCTTGGCGAAGACTATGTAAATATGACCAAGAACAATATTTCGAAAGGAGAGGCAATGGCCGTGTACACCGGTGGTAGCAGTATGGATGGATTTATTGCCATTTTACGTAACAATGCCCAAATTGATATTATGATGTTAGGGCTTGGCATGTTCTTTAGTATTGGTGCCATATGGGTGTTGATTCGCAATGGCATAATGGTAGGCGTATTCCAATACTTCTTTGTAAATCACGGAGGATTTAAGGATTCACTATTGACCATTTGGCTGCATGGTACTATTGAAATTACGACGATATGTCTGATTGGTGGTGTGGCTTTACTGGCAGGTAAGGGGCTTTTATTCCCGGGTTCATATACACGTTATCAATCGTTTAGGTTAAGTGCAGGAAACGCAGCAAAGCTGTTGCTCATGGTCTTACCGTTCACATTTATAGCTGCGGTGATTGAAGGTTTTATTACTCGTATGACGTTTATGCCAGACATGGTAAAAGGGCTATTCATTGTCATTAATTTGTTGGTGGTCATCGGGTACTTTATACTTTACCCGATTCGTATTCATCGCAGATATGGCACAAATCCTGTGCACGAAACACTGAGAAAAGACCATCCAACAACACCTATAAAACTGAACGAAATAAAAACACCGCAACGCATCGTTACGGAGTCGTTCGTTACCTTTCGGAATAAATTTGGAATTAACCTGGCGCTCTGTGCGTTAGCGGGTATTGGCTATGCGGTTATCGTACACCAACGATTTGATGCATATTTTGTCGAACATGTACCCAGATTGTTAAGCAATTTCTTTAGAACCATGTCGATTATTGGGTCCGGATCATTGTTACAGGAAATTCCAGAAACGTTTACCTTTAGGATGTTCCGAAGCATTTATTTTGCGGTTTGGATGGCCATCCTTTTTGCCGTGAATGCACGTGTTGTATTTAAGTTCAAATGGAACAGTAGGAACATACCCTTGTATTTGGGTATTGCAGCACTTCTAGGCATTATGGCGTACATTATGTTTGGTGTTGAGTCAAATGCCGGTGTGAACATCCTGGTAAGTTTTGGATCCTTTATACTCTTGTATTTATCGGCAGCAATCTTAATGGCCAACCACTATTACGATCAAGGCACCCGAGAGGTCTGGAAAACGATAGGCAACAAAATTTTGCACTGCACAAGTTTATGGCTCATTGTTGTAGTTGCTGGCTTACTGATCCAACTCATGTCGTATTCCTTACTGGCTTTGTTCACCTCAATGGCCATTAATGATTTACTTCCCATAAGTGCCACTGCCAAGGGTGAAGTACAAATCGGCATGCAAATAACCATTTATTACATGATCGTTTTAATGCTTCAACCTTTTTATCTGTACGCACTGAAATACCATATCATGTCTATCGTTGAAAAATACAACGGGGTTAGCCTTCGGGCAGAAATGGACCAATTAAACTTTGAAACCAGGTAATGAGAGGAATTCGTTTAGTCATTCTTGCCTTCAGTATATTGTCTTTCAATGGGCTTTTTGCAGGTAGTATTGAGAAGCCCACCTGGGAAAAGATGGCTGAAGATTATGAGTACGACCCACCTGAAAAGTACAAGTCAAAACCCAAGAAGCCTGCTCAAAAAGACGAACCGTTAGAATTGCCTAAAAGTAGTCCTGGTATACCAGCTTCTGCAGCCTATCTGCTTTATGCGTTACTAGGTGTTGGCTTTATTGCATTACTTATTGCCATCGTAAGGGGCACGGGACCTCGAAATAAGAAGGTTAAACTTCGAAATACATACGATGAAGAAAATCCGGATGAACTGGTTTTAACAGAGTTGGAACGGGAACTTCAAGATGCTTCCAGGCTTGGAAACTACAACCGTTGTTTG
>DIYD01000264.1 GCA_002428905.1 Bacteroidetes bacterium UBA6063
TTCGACCCAATGAGCTTTTCTAACCTGGATGCATTTAAAGCCAACCAAATAATCTACCATCCTGTTGATATACATACGACGAGGTTCCATCAATCATTGGCGAAACAAGCCGATGTTGTCTTGTCGGTTGCCCAACTCATTTTGGATGAATTAACGGTAGACAAATCAAAAATGTTTCACATTCACCATGGTTTGTCTTCAGCGTTTATCACCGTGCATCAAAACAGCCCGGAAGCATCAGACGCCGATAGACCTCAATGTTCTTACGTGGGTAATCTAATTCGACAAGATATTGATCGAGCGACATTAGAGAACATAGTTACCACCTACCCTCAAGTGGATTTTCACTTCATTGGAAACTATGGCAAAGGAAATTCAAATCTTGATACGACTTCATTAGCTGCTCATGAGTTCATAACGCGTCTTAGTCAACTAAAAAATGTACACCTACATGGCGTTATGAGTACCGAAGAGTTGGCTAGCTTCTTACAAACAATGGATCTTCATCTCATCTGTTACGATCCGCTACTGGATATGTGCAAAGGCACGAATTATCATAAAGTAATCGAATATCTAAGTACGGGTAAGGCCATAGTCTCTAACCATGTTTCCACGTATAAAGACATGGATTTAATGTACATGTGCAATAGTACCGCTGATAATGAGGACTTTGAGGATAAATTTCAGTATTGCATTACGAATCTAAGTCATGTAAATTCGGCCGCTTTACAGCAGAAACGAATCGATTTTGCATTGAGTAATACGTATGCGAAACAAGTAGACAAAATCGAAAAAATATTAACCTCCCTGGAGCCCAATGAATAAGACTTCCAAAATATATATTGCGGGACATCGCGGTATGCTTGGTTCAGCCATTAAACGAAACCTGGAATCAAAAGGATACACCAATCTGGTATACAAAACCTCGAAAGAATTAGATTTACGGAATCACAACCAGGTGGATCAATTCTTTCTGGAAGAAAAACCCGACTATGTGTTTATCGCCGCTGCCCGAGTTGGCGGTATTAATGCGAATATTCAATATCCTGTTGAGTTCTTATACGACAACCTTCAAATTCAGAATAGTCTGATTACGGCTTGCTATAACCACAAGGTTGAGAAGGTGTCTTTCATTGGTAGTTCATGCATCTATCCGCGCGAATGCCCTCAGCCAATGAAAGAGGAACATTTAATGACGGGGCCTTTGGAGCCCACAAATGAAGGATATGCACTTGCTAAAATAAGCGGGATTCGCCTGCTACAATACTATCATAGAGAATATGGGATGAAGAGCGTTTGCCCACTTCCCTGCAACTTATATGGTACCAACGATAGCTTCGACTTGAAACATGCCCATGTGCTTTCTTCTCTTGTGAAGAGATTTTCAGATGCCGCACAAAGCAATGCCCCAAGTGTGGACGTTTGGGGTACGGGCGAAGCCAGACGGGAATTCCTGCACGTTGATGACGCTGCGGAAATGATCGTTGAACTAATGGATGAATATGAAGCTGGTGAACTCATTAACGTGGGTTCGGGTTCGGATGTATCCATCAAAGAACTGGCCGAATTAATTGCACAAAAGACAAATTACTCCGGGAGCCTGAATTGGGATACCTCTAAACCAAATGGTATGCCACGAAAATGCCTCGACGTCTCAGAAATCAAACGACTTGGCTTCTCCCCTTCAATATCCCTTGAACAAGGCATCGAACTAACCATCCAACAATACAAAGAAAAATCACTTTAGTATGATCCCTTTAATGAAGAATGCGTTCTTGAATGAATACGAAACCAAGAAGGCATTGTCCGAATTTATTCTTACCACAAACCGTTTAAGCATGGACTCAAAGTGCATGGAATTTGAGCAGAAATTTGCTCAATTTCAAGGCAGAGATCATGCAGTTCTGTTTAACAGTGGAGGAAGTGCCAACCTCGCTTTACTTCAAGCACTTAAGAACTTAGGTCGACTTAAAGATGGCGACAAAGTAGCCTTCTCTGCGCTCACCTGGTCCACCAACACGATGCCCATTATCCAAATGGGTATGGTTCCGGTGCCTCTTGACTGTCAACCAGATACGTTGAATGTTACCAATGCACTTTTTCTAGAACGTTTACAGGAAGAACCAGATATAAAAGCTCTGTTCATTACCAACGTATTGGGTTTTGTTGCAGATATTGATGAAATAAAGAAAACGTGTGAGGAACGAGGAATTGTCTTTATAGAAGACAACTGTGAATCGCTTGGAACAGAATTGGACGGCGTAAAAGCTGGAAACTTCAGTACGGCGGCAACTTTCTCTTTCTTTGTTGCCCACCACATGTCGACGATTGAAGGTGGCATGATTTGTTCAGACGACAAAGAACTGGTGGAAATGCTAAAAATCGTTCGTGCCAATGGCTGGGATCGCAATTTGAATGCAGAACAGCAATATAAATGGAGAAAGAAATTCGATATCAAGTCTGAGTTTCAAGCCAAATACACATTTTACGATCTTGGGTTCAACTTAAGACCTACCGAGATTACCGGTTTTCTAGGCCTATACCAGCTGCAGTTCTTGGAGGATAACATCAAAAAAAGAGAGGAGAATTACCTTCAACTTGAAAACATTATGAAGGAAAATGAAGATCTGATTTTGTTGAAACACGATCGCATTAACGTTCTATCAACGTTTGCCTTCCCTGTGATTTGTAAAACGCCTGAACTTCGAGATGAATACCTTTCCCGTTTCTCCGGTGCCGGCATTGAAATCAGACCCATGATTGCAGGTAACATGCAGAAGCAACCGTTTTACTCCAAATATGTAGAGAACACCTACGATCTTCCTGGAACAGATAAACTTCATGAGTGTGGGTTCTACTGTGGCAACTACCCAGAATTAACCAAGAACGATTTAGAAACGATAAGCAGCTGCTTATACAAATATTAAATCTTTGTCGGCAGTTATAAATCAACTTAAGGCTACGTTCTGGGCTCCAATTAAAGCCAGGAAACAAGAAGATTTGATTCGAAATGAGTTGGAGTTCTATCAAGGCAAGGTTCAACAGAACTATACCGAAAACGACATAAAGCAATTTGGCGACAAAGCTTTTGCTAAAAATCAACTTCATGATCGATTAAAGGGCCAGGGAATTACACCGTTGACTGTACCTAAAGGTGAGTTAAACATCATATACCTAAGTCCTATGGATCCGTGGGAGCAGGTGAACATGCCTTCTGAACTGGCTAAGTTTGGCGAGGTACACTACCTGCCTGAAACAGATCTGATTACTCGAATTAATCATGCTGAGATCAATTCTTCGGAACGCCTTGGTTTACGCAAAGAATTGAACGAGCTCATTCTCAATTTTGTTCAGAATCAGCATACCAGTCGACCAGTAGACCTGGTTATCAGTTACTTCAGTGGAAGATATCTCGTGCCTGAGACTATTGATTCTATAACAAGACTAGGGATTCGAACGGCTGCTTTTTGGCTCGACACTGATCTAAAATTTAGGAGCACACTGGAACATGAAGTGTATGCAGGATCAGCAAGCGTTGCGAAGCACTACCACTTAAATCTCACTTCGGATTCGTCGTCAATTGTCAAGTTTTACGGTGAAAACGCTCTTGCCATTTTCTGGCCGGAAGGAGCAAACCCAGCGCACTTCAAACCGTTAGAGGAGGAAAAAAAATACGATGTAACGTTTATTGGTGCCAAATACGGCCTGCGAGGAAAGTATGTAAACTTCCTTCGTAAAAATGGAATTGATGTTACCTGTTTTGGCTATGGCTGGAAAGGAGGTAAGTTAAAAGGTGGTGATATGATCAAGATCTATGCACAATCTAAGGTTAACCTGGGTTTTGGAGGCATTGGATACTCGATGACTACCACCCACCTTAAAGGCCGAGATTTTGAAGTACCCATGTGTGGAGGTGTATATGTTACAACCCATGATGAAGACCTGGAAAAGCTTTACACGAATGGTGAGCACATCTTCATGCACCGCTCGAAGGAAGAACTACTGGAAATCGTCCGTGACCTGCTTGCGAATGACGAAAAACGAGACAAGGTTTCTCTTACAGTGGCGGCCCATTGTAAGCAAAACCATACCTGGGAAAAGCGGTTTGACGAACTTATTGATATGTTCCGTTAATGACTAAAACCAAGCAGATGCCTGAGCAGGTTATCTTTGTAAACTCCCACCCTATTCAGTACTTCGCACCGTTTTATGCTCATCTGCATAAACATAAAGTACCCTTGAAAGTATGGTATATGTCCAAGTTTGGGCTTTCAGGTGAAGTTGACAAGCAATTTGGTACGCAGGTAAAATGGGATGTCCCGGTTCTCGAAGGATATACCTATGAGTTCGTTCCAAATACCTGGTTTAAACCAAGTGTTTATACATTCTGGGGGATATTCAATTTGGGACTCATTTCTAAACTAAGGAGGGAACCTAAGTCGATTATCATCTACAACGGTTGGAACTATCTTTCGTATTGGATTATGTGGGTTTTTGCCCCCCTATTCGGACATAAGATGGCACTTCGGTGTGAAACCCCGTTAAGCCACGAACTACTCAGGAGTCCAAAGTCAAAAAGAATACGAAAACTGGTATTGTCAAGATACCTGAAGCGATTCGACTTTGTATTGTCTATCGGTAGTCAGAATACCAGGTTCCATGAGTATATGGGCGTGAATCCTTCCAACATTGTTCCTTGTCCGTATTCGGTAAACAATGCATATTTCAGAAACAAATACGATACGCTTAAAGATCAAAAAATTGCGCTAAGGACGAAGTATTCTATTCCAAACGATCATGTAGTGTTTCTGACTTCTGGAAAGTACATTCATAAAAAAAGACCGCTCGATGTTATTAAGGGATTTCATGCTGCAACCAAAACGAACCAAAAGGCAACTTTAGTTATGGTGGGCGATGGTAACCTTAGACCCGAAATGGAATCTTATATTGCTGATAATCAACTAAGTAATATAGTACTTACCGGGTTTGTCAATCAATCTGTAATACCCGAATACTATGCATTATCAGATGTGTACGTAATGGCTTCTGGTGCAGGTGAAACCTGGGGGTTATCGTCGAACGAAGCGATGTTATTCAATCTCCCTGTTATTATTGCCTCACTGGCAGGAAGCTCAAGTGATTTGGTACGGGAAAACGGTTACACGTTTCCTACGGATGATGTGGAGGCCCTTAGCAAGGCGATTACTTCCTGCTTGAATAAATCGAAGGATGAATTATCAGCGATGGGTAACAAGAGTTATGAGATCATCAAGTCATACTCGTATGATGCGATGATGGATGGTGTAAAAAGTCTATTGAACCGTGAAGATTCTATTAACCGGTAATACCTATTCCAATTCACCGGAACAATTGTATCTACGTTTGTTGAAACACAATTCAAACGTTGAGGTAGATTTTATACCTACAGGTAAAATGTTTCTTGGCAAAAGAAAGTCGATTACCGGGAAAATTGCATACAGGCTTGCTCCCAACCAGCTTAACAAGTCCATTCAGGAAGCTCTATTGGAACGAGTTAATGCGTTCTGCCCCGATGTACTTTTGGTATTTAAGGGGTTCGAGATCAGTGCTAAAACCCTTGAAATGATTAAACAACGTGGGGTTAAACTTGTGAATTTCAACGGAGACCATCCGTTTGCCTACGACTCCAAAGGAAGTGGTAATACCAACACATTAGAAGCTATTGAGCTATTCGACCTGTACCTCACCTACAGCAAGAACATCCAACGTCAGATGCATGAGCGCTATGCAACCCGAACGGAAGTACTCCCTTTTGGTTTTGATCAGGATGCTGCGGGACAATTTCAGGAACTTGAAGAAATTAAAAGGGCATGTTTTGTTGGGAACCCGGATGCTAAGCGCGCCCGATATATCCAACATCTTGCGGATTCCGAAATTGACATTGACGTGTTTGGCAATGACTGGAAACAGTTTCTAAAACCGAATAAACATCTACATATTAACCCACCGGTCACTGGAATCAATTACTGGCAAACCTTGCACAGATATCGTGTTCAACTAAACATTATGCGAACCCATAATGAGAACTCTCACAATATGAGAACCTTTGAAGTACCTGGTATAGGTGGTATAATGTTGACAGAAAAAACGTTAGAACAGGCGGAGTTTTTTACTGAAAAGGAAGTTGCCTTTTACAGTTCAGAAACCGAACTTGTTGATCAAACCAAACTACTCTTATCGCAATCAAAAATTGAAGCCGATGCATTGCGTAAACATGCAAGAGAGTCCATAATTAACAATGGGCATACTTATGCTGCGCGACGTGAACAGCTCGTTAATTTAATTCAGTCCATATAGGATTCAATAGCCATATCTATGAGTACCCAAAACCAGTTTAAAGACCACTTATACGACACGTATTTATCATCAGGTCAGGCTAAGGATTATTCGGGAAAACAAAACCCGTTTAAGGAAAATGCGCCTTATGTAGAAAATCTGATCAAAAAACACTTCGGAAATAAAAATGCCAAAATCGTTGATTTAGGCTGTGGAAGTGGCATGTACCTGTACTTTCTCCAAAAAAATGGATATTTAAATTCACACGGCTGCGACATATCCGAAGAGCAGATAAAGAGTGCAGAATCTATTGGTATTCAAAATGTTACTAAGCAATCGGTAGAAAAATACGTTGAAAATCTCACAGAGAAAGCAGACGCTTTCCTGCTCATAGACATCATTGAACATTTGCCCTCAAACTTTACGTTTGAGCTGTTACAAGGCATTCAAAGCAAGTTAAAAGAAGGCGGAAAAGTGGTGGTGCATGTTCCAAACGGTGAAGGCATATTCGGTATGAAAATTCGTTACGGCGACTATACCCATGAAACGGCATTCACTTCAACCTCGTTGCGACAGATATTCAAATCGCTAGGTTTCTCGGATATTACGTTTTATGAGGACAAACCGGTGATCTACTCTGCAAGTTCCTTAATTCGTCGAATTATGTGGGATGTGCTTACCTTTCCATATCGATTGTTGAATTTGGCAGAATCTGGCAACAGGCGCTCGATTCTATCACGCAACATATTAGCGGTAGCAACGAAGTAACTCAATCCATTAAACTCTTGGAACTAGAGTCTACATATCCTGAATTGAACGCAGCTACAACCGGGGTTGCACGTAAGCGAATAACGCTATCACCAAACGTCCGTAAGTTCTGTTGGTTTATTCTGGCGTTTATTGTTCCCTACTTCCTGTTAGATGCCTCTAAGGAAAACCACAACCAGTATTATCTGATAACCGGATTGTTCATTTTCCTGGTGGGTGAAGTGATTTACACTTTTGGGCAATCGGTAAACCTGCTCAATATTGCAGCCCTTCTCGCTGTTATTCAGTGGATTGTGGGCCCGATGGTAACCTATTACATCGATTACCAGTTTTTCGCTTCCGATGAAATCATGCTGTTCAAGGTATCCGAGGCTGAATATTTCGGGTATACAATTCCGGGCACCATCGCCTTTGTTTTGGGCATTCGATTGCTCAATCCTGGCATGAAGCACTATAAGCACTTCCCAGAATATGTGAAAAGAAACCAGTCGCGAGCAGCTGTTGTTGGTAAGCTCTTATTTTATGTTGGCATCTTCTTTACTGTGAGTGAAAGCTTTATACCTCCTATTTTGGGCTATGTGGGATGGTTAATGAAAGGACTTTTACAGGTATCGGTTATTGTATACTGGTTGTTTGATCTTCCCCGAAAGTACTTCGTTACCGCGCTCGGTGTTGGGCTAATTGCCATTAATGCAGTGCTCGGTGGCATGTTTGGAGAATTGGTTTATTGGCTTCTCTTCATCTCTATTCTGGTATCTATGCGCATGAAAATTAGCTTGTTCAAAAAGTTATTGTTCTTCTCTGCCAGTTTCATTGCCGTTTTTATTATCAGCGCAACCAAATGGCAATATCGTATCATTACCTGGAATGCTGAAGTAGGTGAATATTCAGGTGTTGACAAACTTGTTTTATACAAAGACATTATTGTAAACAACGTAACAAACAATGATATTGATCGAGTTCGTGCTGGTCAGGAAGTGATCGTTCGACGGTTAAACCAGGGTGGAACCATTAGTCACATTATGAATCGTGTTCCTAAAACCGAACCGTATGCCAATGGAGAAACCATTTTTTCTGCCATTGCAACGGCTATTGTCCCCAGGGTTTTGTGGCCGAATAAGCCAGTAGCCGGAAAAAAAGACTTCTATCGCTTTACAGGTTACCGACTTAAAGGAACATCCATGGGCATCACCCCCATTGGAGAGGCCTATGCCAATTATGGAAGAACAGGAGGAATTATAACTATGTTCTTTTACGGACTTTTTATGGCGCTGCTGTTCCGTATAATTATCAAAAGGTCATTATATCGAGATTCGTTGCTCATTATATTTATCCCGCTCATTTTCTTTCGGGCTATTTATGCTGAATCCGACCTCATGCGAACACTCACTGCCGCAACCAAAGGTGTAATGTTTGTCGTTTTTATAAACTTTGTTCTCAAGCAATATTTGAAACGTACTTCAATCGAATGAAAGGGCTCATTGTCAACGCATACAAGGCATTTACCAATGGGATACTTAAGTTTCTTCAGACATTGGTTTACCAGAAAGCCAAAAACCCAAAAAAAGTCCTTGTCTTCCGTACAGGTTCGTTTGGAGATTCGATTGCAGCAATGCCCGCAATCCATGGTATTCGAAGGCACTATCCGGATGCACAGTTAACCTTACTTTCAAACGCTGGCCGAAAAAACCTGGTTTCACCAGCGAATCTTATTGCGCCGAACGTATTTGACGAAATCATTGATTATCACGGCTGGGATAGAAATCAAGTCACTGAGCGATTGAAATCTGAAGCTTTCGACCTGGTAATACAACTGCCACAAAACAAGGCTCCATTTAAATCGTTGCTTCGCGACCTGATCTATTTCAGGTTTCTGGTGGGGATCCGATCTGGATGGGGATGGAGGAAAGAGTTTGTACCATTTTTCAGAGCTTATCAGGATGACCATATCGAACAGATTTCTGAGACACAGCGACTGATAGACATATGCAAACAGCACGGTATTTCCATTCAAGATCGAGCGTATCATTTCAACATCACTGAAGACGATAAACACGCGTTCAACCAATTAAAGAGTACACACCAACTAAGGCAATATGTGGCTATTATCGTCGGTGGGAAAAGACCACAGAACCGATGGCCTCTACCCTACTTTGACGCTGTTATTGGTGTGTTGAGCAACCATCATCAAATCGTTATCGTAGGAGGCCCGGAAGACAGTGCTTTAGTTGCCCAACTGGAAAATCAAACGTCGTTTATAGATCTTACCGGTAAAACAAGCCCTGTATTGAGTGGACTGGTACTGCAAGAAGCTGAATTGGTCATCACCAATGACACCGGTCCAATGCACATGGCTTATGCCATGGAAACACCAGTAATCGCACTGTTTAGTTCACGGGATTATAAGAACATTTGGTTTCCTCCGAAACAACACACCGTTTTCAGGACAAATGACATTGATTGCAAGCTCTGTTTGAGCGAAACCTGTAGCGATAACAAATGTATGCAAGCGATAACGCCAGACCAGGTTCTTGAAGCAGCTAAAGAAAAGCTAAAACTTGAGCAATAAACTTCTATTTATAGGCTCGTTCCCGAAGGAAACCAAAGGTGGTAGCTCCACTGCCTGCCTGATGTTGCTTGATACGGAAGAATTCTCTGAGGATCAGGTGATTCAACTGGATTCTACATT
>DIYD01000087.1 GCA_002428905.1 Bacteroidetes bacterium UBA6063
CGCAGCCCATTTATTGGATAACCCGCGCATGACCATTATGATGTGTGCATTCGAAGGCCCACCTACCATATTGCGGCTTTATGGAGAGGCTAAAGCGGTGCACAGTTACGATGCGGATTGGGAGAACTACGTGTCCATGTTTCCTGACCACCTGGGAACCAGGCAGTTCCTCGTGTTGGACCTGCAAAAAGTGATGACTTCCTGTGGCTTTGGTGTTCCAATCATGGAGTTCAAACAAGAGCGAGAAGAACTGGCCAGATGGTCAGAGAAAAAAGGGGAACACGGGATTTTGGCGTATCAACAAGAACACAACCTGGTCAGTTTAAACGGCAAAGACACCGGGCTAAATGGTGATTTCTAATCCACCCACCAATCAAAATTGCGCTTAAACAAAGGCAATTCCCGATACGGAAGTTTGCGTGCGACGAGTGAGTCGTTCATCGAAATCAAACGAAGTACATTCTCGTTTAACCACTCATATTCGTAGATCACAACATCGTCTAGATGTTCTACCTGTATCCGTTGTTCCGTTTTATCAAAAAACAATTGGTAATCCGTGTATGTGTCGGCTGTATCCCGGGTTATAAAGTAACCTTTGCGATGAACGTATAGTTGAGTAAGTGGTTGGTTTGATTGAATCACTTCATAGGCGCCATGCAATGGTGGGCGCTCAACAACATCGTCGTTCCAATTGCCCGAGGTTGCATATAGATATAGGACATCAGCCAACAGGAATAAAACCAAAAGGGTCTTGGTTAGATAATAGAGCCAACCTCTGGCTCTTTGTTCATCGTTAACGAGTGTCTTATACTTTTTACCTTGAAGTAATTCATATATGCGCGTTAACGCCGGCCAGCTAATTGTAACAGATAGAAGGAACAAAAAACTAGAGAACAGTTTAACCGAGATGTTGAACCCGAAGTTGATGGATACCACGTTGGCCATTACGATCACAGACAGCAGAGATCCAAAACGATACGTCTTTTTGAACAGAAGCAGCAAAGCGGCTGAAACTTCAACCAACCCTAAAAATACAGTGTAACCATACGAACTGCCAACTGCAGACCAATACAATAAATCCGGTTGAAGTTGTCCCAATTCAGTGTACACAATGTTGGGTTCTGGCAAAAAGAACTGCCATTTGAATACCTTATTAAACCCGTAGTGTAGAAGTTGGTATGCGAGGTAGTAACGAAGTATTACGATAAACCAATAGTATGCATTGGGCAATGGTTTTTTAATCCACGGCGAAATAAACGCGAAAAAACAAGAAGTGAAAAATAGTAAGACCACCATACAATACATGGCCTTTGAATCCGATAAAATTACAGGGTTAAAGGTGCTAAATCCAAGCAGGTTTTCACCAATCCATGTGATCAACGGAGCCAGCCATGAGTTAATCGCCAGCTGTATATTTGGTAGCAGCTGGGGTTGGGTTGGAAACAACACAATAAAACCCAGGCAAAAGCTCACCAGAAAGGCGACCAGATATGGTTTAACTGTCGTAGAACGCACCTTCCAAAGCTAGTTTGAAGAAAATTAACAAACTATAGGTGGAAGCTGTAACTTCTGTGTGACTTATACGTACTGATGGAAATCAGTACGTTTATGAAATACCTTCTCTTTTTAATAACCCTGCTTTTTGGATTTCAAACCATGGCTCAAACAAAGAAAATAGCCAATGCCAGTCATGCATCTGCAGGGCCAACGTTTAACTGGAGTACGTCCGATAATCTGGGAGCCATTATGGACTACGATAAATTTGAAAAGATCAATGTACCTAAACCCGGACCACCCAAATTGGATACGTTTATTGTTGACACGATCATCAAACCAGATACAGCGGTTTACGAAAAAGTATCGGAGAATAACACATTAGTTATAGAAGAAGCACACACAGTTAAGATACAGCGAGAGAAAGAGATGAAATCTACATCATCATCAAAGACGAGAACGAATAAATCGCGGAAGACGAAAAAGAAACGTCTCTTTCGAAAGAAGCAAAAAGAGGTGTCGCAAGAACTGAATGTCAAAGCTGAAGTTCGACAATCCGTGACGCAGGAACAGCCTGTGCAGGAGGCTGGTATTAAATGGCTGACTATCTTGATGTTAATTCCTATCGGATTACTCATCACGAAGAAACCCTAAAATTTAACTTAGTTTACAAAGAAAAAATGATCAGTTTTGCTTTCTAAAAGGAAGCAACATGAAAAACGCTATAGCCGCGGTTTTGATCATCTGCGTAGCACTGCCTTCTTGCTACACTGCGAAGAATACAAATAAAGTTCGAAAGAAACCTAAACGAATCATCCTGTTAATAGGTGATGGGATGGGGCTAACCCAGGTGTCTACGTTGTTCCTGGAAAAGGATAACACCAATAATTTCAAGCGATTCAGGAACATTGGGTTCATTAATACGCGTTCAGGCAGTCACAAGATAACGGACTCTGCGGCGGGTGCTACTGCATTCTCGAACGGTGTTAAAACGTACAATGGGGCTATCGGCGTTGACCTCGACACGAATGCTGTGCCCAATTTGGTCGATTATTTTAGCGAACGCAAGTATAAAACGGGTATGATTGCCACGTCCTCCATAACACACGCGACACCAGCGGCTTTTTACGCCCATACCAATCATCGAAACAATCATTACGACATTGCTCAGCAATTGTTGAAATCAGACATTGATTATTTTGCCGGAGGTGGTCGTGGTTATTTTTATCCATTTGTGTCGGATATGAAGCTATACAACTGGCAGATAGACTCGTCGGCTTGTTGCGAGTTTAACACCAACTTCAACTTTAATGAGGATCAGCGCTATGGATTCCTGTCTACAACCGGGGCCCTTCCAACAATGAAACTCGACCGGGGTTCATATTTAAAACATGCTTCTGAAGCTGCACTTAGATACTTCAATCAATCGCCCTTTTTCATGATGATTGAAGGCTCTCAAATCGATTGGGGAGGGCATGCAAATGATTACGACTATGTACTGACTGAAATGAAGGACTTTGACGAGACCATTGGCGCTATGTTAGACTTTGCAGAACAGGACGGCAATACATTGGTCATCGTCACTGCAGATCATGAGACCGGTGGGCTATCTTTGGGTGGTCAGAATTACATCAATAAAAACGGAAATACACGGCAACGGTATAATGTGGTAGCTCCATCGTTTAATACCGGCGGACACACAACTACGCTCATTCCCGTATTTGCATATGGACCAGGATCGGAGTTATTTCAAGGGGTTTATGAAAACACCGACATTTACCACAAGATCAAGTCGTTAGTGCGGTAGGTTGGTTGCCGTAACAAAGAACGACCCCTGATCGTCATTTTCAGGGATTTGTCCGGAGTTTTTTGCGTATCCAATGGTTACGATGTTGGTCATTTCCAGGCCGGCCTTTGTTAATAAATCTTTGATTTCATCACGTTCAAAATAGTGTAGGAATGCAACTTCTGAACCTCCGGTTTTCGAATAGAAAACATCGCCTTTTTCATAACCGAATTGATCAAGATTTAGGTTGTTGAACGTCTGAAGTGCAGAAGGCCCCCATTCATTGGTGTTATGCAGATGGAATACATCAAACATGAATTTTCCTCCGGGTTTTAACCACGTTTTGATTTTCTGTAATACGGCAATTCGATCCTCTGAACTGGTTATATGGCCGAATGCATACAACATGGTAATGTGACAAAAGGAATTCGGAGGGAAGTCGATGCTAAGCACATCACCCAGATGACAAATCAGGCCACGTTCTTCGGCATGTTTTAGCATTTCGGAACTTACATCAACGCCTGTCATTTTATATGTATGACCGGAAACCTCCTGAATGCGTTGAGGTCGTCTACCGGTACCACAGGCAAGATGCAAAACATGATCCGCGCCACTTAATCTAACTTCCTCCGCAACCAATTCGTTGATCTTATCAATATATAGACGACGCGATTTGTGTTCTAGATCAAAGGAATCATAGTGTTCGGCCTGTTCATGGTAATAACGCGTAATATGATCGATGATATCTACCTTAGGTGGTTTGGGAATTAGTGGATGAATGCGATGAGATTTGATATTTCCTTCGGGTCTTCCTATGGTAAAAGCGTCTTTTTCAATAGATTGGAAGTGGTGTTCAGGTGCCGTCCATGAAGCTGTGGTGGCATCCGCATTTAATACACCTATTCGTCTTTGGTCAAGGCAAAAAATACGCATGCCTTCGAAGTCTTCGAGTGCCGGATAGTAAAAGTGCAGACTCACAGCGGGTTTGTTCTGTGTGTTGGCCAATTTGTGTATTACCCCTTCCTGTTCGGGTAAGATACCTGTTCTGCGTGCGTCGATAATCCGATGTTCCCAGAAATGCCTGGCCTCTTCCTGATATTCAACATTAGAAAGTGTACCTTCCAGTACTACCACATGACCAAAGAAACCTCTGTGATGATGAATGCCGCTTTCGATGTTGGGTGGCCAGTAAATAAGTACAAGTTCCAGTGGCTCTAACTGAATGATATTCCGGCTATAATCGCCTTCAATCGGTTCTGGTATATGCGATATATAGTCTAACTGCTTAAAGTCCTGTTCTAGTAAAAATGCCTCAAGGGATTCAAAAGTTACTGTGTCATTTTCAAACCGTTTGTTGATCGCTTTAAGTAGTCTCTCCATGGCTGGCGAAGGTATAAAATTTATTCAATCACCAGATATAACAAGGTGTTACTTAAAGACGTTCTGGGTGTTCAAAATTTCAAAGAGATAGGTCTTTTTCTCGAAGGTTAGAACGGTAACCGGAATCGTGTAGGTCTTGTTGTTATCCATCACCTCAATGCTCAATACGCGCGGAACCGTTTCAGGATCGGTACTCTCGTTATACAGACAATTCTTGATGGTTAAGGACCGCAGATTAACTCGGTTTAATTTGGCCGCCTCCTGAAGTTGAATAAGGTTGCCCTTGAATCGATTAATCAATCCATCAACCATTTGTGTTTTGATTTCTTCATCTGATTTTCCAGATGTCTCCTTCGGTGCTATTGTCTTTGCCAGATCAACGGTTGGGAAAAATGTTTCCAGTGGCCGCACAGCACCACTTTGCAAAGAGGCTACAAATGCATCGCACACTTCGCCATAAGCCATTATTACTACGTCGGGCGCAACATCCACCGTTTCAATATCAGCAATCTCTGTTTGAGGCGCTTGCTCTTCTGAGGTCTCTTGCACCACTTTTTCCTGTCTTGTTTTGCAAGCCATGAGGCTCATCAGTGTAAAAACTAAAACCGTTTTTCTCATGTTTCAAAAATACGGGATTCGCTTCCAAGGTAAATGGCCTGCTTTTTGATTTATAATAGGTAGTCAATCGATAGGTCGCGGTGAATAAAGACTTAGCGAGGCGATGATATAGAATAAAGAGCTTAAATGTATAGATTATGAGACAAAGAGTTTTACCAATATTGGCCACTTTCCTGGTTTTGTTTGGCCTGCAAGGATGTAGTGACGACGGATTGAATAATTCCGGAATTCCAAGAGCGAGTGTAACGTTTGATTTTTGGGCAGGAGCTCGGAATGTGGAAGTAGATGGAGAGATTTTTAACGATGGAAATACATTTATCGAATCGGTTGAATTAGAGATTCTATTGTACGATGAATTCGACCACTACATAAATTCAACCTTCCAGACGTTTTGGGTGAACCTTGAACCTCGAACAAGTTTTCTCTTTGCCACTGATCTCCGTGAATCGGATGTCTATACGGTGGAAGTCGTCATCCATAATGTGCAATAAATAACTCCGGTTTCAACCAAACACTTTGTAGGGTGAATGGGTTACCTTTGCAAACCTTTTCACAACAATGTTCGGATTATTTAATAGCGACAAAACTTCGTCGAATTTATGGAAGACACTAGATCATAAAGATCAATTGGAGAACATAGATAAAGCGTCGTATAACACCCCTGTGGTTTTATTCAAACACAGTACACGATGCAGCATCAGTCATATGGCTAAAAGCCGATTAGAGTCATCCGATATAGACAACGCACCGGAGATCTACTTTCTTGATCTAATTCGATACCGCGATATATCCAACGAAATTGCTGATCGCTATCAGGTTCAGCACGAAAGTCCACAGATCATAATTATCAAAGATGGAAAGGCAATATACAATGCTTCGCACGGGAGTATTCGAATGGAAGAAATAATTCAGTATGCAGGATAACAAAGAGGAAATGAAACTTATTACCACACACATCGCCATGACTAAAGACATGGGAGTGCATGGTAATTTATTTGGGGGTATTATGATGGCCTGGATCGATGAGGCTGCATCCGTAATGGCTTGTCAGGTATGCCATACACCCAATATGGTGACGGTTAAAATTGAGGAATTGATTTTCCAGAAGAAGGTAAAAGAGGGTTTTTTAATTAAAATATATGGTGCCGTAGCAGAAATTGGGAAGTCGTCTATCACTCTAACTATCGAAGCCCGAAAAGGAAGTGTGTACAGTGGGGAAGAAGACCTTGTACTTTCAACGCGTACAACGTTTGTGCGAATTGATGAAGCAGGCGACCCAACTCCAATTCCTTCGCCCGTACGTGAACGATACAGTCATTTAAGTAAATACAAATAAAGGGGCAACCTTAGTTTTACTTATTTGCCATACTTTTGAACCCGAAAACGGACAAGTTTATAATATCAAATCATTATGTCTAACGCAGATCAGTTAAAAAATACCACATTAACGCATGTTCATGAGGCCTTAGGAGCTAAGATGGTTCCATTTGCCGGATACAACATGCCAGTGCAATACAGTAACCTGAAAGAAGAGCACATGGCTGTGCGAAATTCTGTTGGGATGTTCGATGTGTCTCACATGGGTGAGTTTGTTGTAAAAGGAGAGGGCGCAACCGATTTAATTGAATGGGTTACTTCAAACAACATCAGTAAACTGGTAAACAAGCAAGCACAGTATAATTGTATGCCAAACAAAACAGGCGGAATTGTGGATGATCTTATCGTTTACAAATGGGACGATAATGAGTATTACCTGGTGGTAAATGCCAGCAATATTGAAAAAGACTGGGACTGGATTTCAAGTCAGAATGAAGAAAAAGGTTTTGGTGCGGAGTTGGAAAACATCTCTGATCGACTTTCGTTGTTAGCTATCCAAGGACCAAATGCTCAAAAGTTAATTCAGAAGTTAACCGATGTTGATTTAAGTGCTATCGAATTCTATCACTACGATACAGGCGCGGTAGCTGGTTTGGAAGATATCATTATTTCAAATACGGGTTATACCGGTTCAGGCGGATTTGAGTTATACGTTTGGAATAAAGACGCCGAAGCGTTATGGAATGCTGTGATGGAAGCGGGTGAAGAGTTTGGGATACTTCCATGCGGATTGGGTTGCAGAGATACACTTCGAATGGAAAAAGGGTACTGTTTATATGGTAACGACATCAATGATGAAACCTCGCCAATTGAGGCAGGTTTGGGATGGATTACGAAGTTCGATAGCCCATTTGTTAACTCGGAATACCATGCACAGTTGAAAGCAGACAAACCTTCAAGACGACTGGTTGGATTTGAAATGTTAGAGCGCGGAATTCCACGTCAGCATTATCCAATCGTTGATGCGGAAGGCAACAACATTGGTGAGGTTACCAGCGGCACGCAAAGCCCATCGTTAGGTAAGGCTATTGGTATGGGATATGTGAAAAGAGAACACAGCAAGAAGGAGACCGAAATCTTTGTTGAGATTCGAGGTAAGGCCATCAAAGCACAGGTGGTTAAAATGCCTTTCTTGTAGACAGAAAAAGATCTAAATACATGGCCCTTCTCTTAAGAGTGGGGCCTTTTTGTTGCTCGAAAATCGACGAATGCACTATTTAGTGGAAAACCGATTAGGGTTGGTTAATCGGTGATTAAAAGCGGGTAGTAATCTGGACCCTGGTTTCCATAGGATAAATACAGTCTGTACACACCAGGTGGGATAGAATCCGCCAATTCAATACTGCATTTCAACGGCGATATAAAACGCCGACGAATTGGAATCCCCAATCCGTTACAGTCAAGTAACTTAATGTGTTGAGGTTTATAGGTCAACTCAACGATGAATTGATCAGAGGCCGGATTTGGATACAACTTGAGTTTCGGTAATTCTAAGTCGGGCCTATGGGCATTAAGTGTGATTTCTTCTATGCTCAGTTCATAATACTTACCTGTTACTTTCAATGAGTCTGCCAGTGCATAAATGTCACCTTTACAGGTAATAATGATTTGATGCGACATACTATCGGTATTGCGCCAGAACGGCCTCTTGTAGTATGTTACTTCGTATTTGTTTAATAGCCTTTGCACGGTTAAATCCGATACCCCGGGTGTAAATACCGTGGAGTCGTTATCTAAGGGAAACACGGTGGTATCGGTACTGTATGCCACTATTGCTTTCAGTGCTTTACAGGGTTGTGACAAGGACAATACAAGGGAGATAAGGCAGAAAAGTCGAATAAGTGCATTCATAGTTGTATTGGTATGCTCTAACGGTACAAGTTAGTAAAAGAAATGAACAATGAGGATCGTATACAGGTTCTTATGTCTTTTTAGCTCTTTTATAGGTGTCGTGAAGTCCGATGCCACTCAGAATCATCGGCTTGTATTTCTCAATACGACCGTAGCGGGTTTTGGACTGCTTTGCTTGTGCAATTTGAAGTAAATAGCCACGCTGTCTGCCCGGTGTGAGTGCATAGAATGCAGTTTCAAATGCCGGATCCAGATCAAATGCATCTTTCAATTCATCGGGCAGTGGCTCTGGATTTTTTTTGAACGACACCGAAAGACCCGCTTTTTCGT
Source organism: Bacteroidetes bacterium UBA6063 (assembly GCA_002428905.1). Lineage (GTDB taxonomy): Bacteria > Bacteroidota > Bacteroidia > NS11-12g > UBA9320 > UBA987. Next base: position 8,837 of record DIYD01000087.1, read on the forward strand.
TTTGAATCGCCTGGGTAACCAGTAACTCAATGGAAGAATACTGATTTAAAATATCTTCCGTTGATCTAAACTTAATGAG
>DIYD01000086.1 GCA_002428905.1 Bacteroidetes bacterium UBA6063
GCCCAGATCAATTTGGAACCATCAGCACTATATTTATTCAGTGTGGCATCACAAGGAATACTGTACGAGGCATTGTCTTCAACGCCTCCACTGTAGGTTGTGCTAAAAGCTCCTGGGGTAGTAGGGTAGTAGCCATTCGCATTGAAGGTAATGTCTGGTGTGGTCGCAATTCCGCCTGAATACAAACTACCGTTGTTATCGTACGTTGCAGTAAAACCAAAATTGTCAACGCTATTGCCTGCGTACGTAGAGAACACAACTTCTGGGTCAATTAATAATTTGTCGAAATCGGAAGGAATGCTTTGAGTGGTTACAAAGGTGACCTTGCCATCTTCGTCAATGTCGAACTGCATGTCAAATTCAACCAGCTCACCATTTTTTTCGTAATAACACAATGGAATGCGCTCGAAAAACGAACCCACACTGGTCTTGATCTGCAGGGAGTCTTTTCGGTTGACTAGTTTGTCGATATGATTGTAGCGAATTGCAATATCCTCCAAACGGGCACCTTTGTTCAATACAAAATCGTATTTAAGTTGACTTCCTTTACCATGTACAATCAAGTCCACATTTGGATACAGGTCTGTATACCTTACTATACCAAAATCCCGTACGTTGGAAGCCCATTTCGATGCGTCGTTTCCGAGGAAGAAGTTCATGTAATAGGTGCTCACCTGCTCACCAGACAGCGTTGGATTGTTGTTAGCACCAAGGAATTCTATATCAAAAAAGTGATAGTCGACTTCATGAATCTCTTCTTTCGGTTTTGCCTTTAAGAACGACTTTTTGGTTTTATGTGGATGTTGCACCAGTTCCGCCCATTGGCGGTTATCATACTGCAATACGGAAATCTTGTTTTTCTCGAGATAGACAACCGCACCATTCAGGTATTTCTTGAACTTAATCTTGTCGTTCCACTGCCCCTTGTTTTCGGTAAGGTATTGCTGAGAAAATACACAGGATGCCCATGCGATAACCGCACAGGTTAAAGCCCATTTCCGCACTATATTACCAGATCGCTTCAAGAACACAGGTACTCAAAGATAATACATACGCAAAACGCATGCCGTACCACCTTTAAAATATGACGATCTACTGAGCGATAACGTTGCCTCTAATAACCCACCGGGTCAAAATCGAGTGGCATGACGTCGTATTCATACCGACGACCGTTTTGAAGTTCAACAACGACGGTAAGGGCGGTCTTTTCGGTTATGGTCTTAATATCGATGCCTGGTTTCCAAACGAGGGTAGGCAAACCATAGCCATCTACGAGGTCAAATTGCTCAAGTTCAATTTCACTGTCTCCCATCATCATTTTAACTTTTGCACCTTTCAAATCCTGCTTAATCGAGAAAGACCAGAAGTTAAAGAACATCATACGTGGTGTGATGCCCTCTGGAGGCCATGCAATGAACTCTTCTTTGTATTTGTTGGTGTCTACACTCCCGCTGTCGTCCAGGGCCCAAATTGCACATGCATTGGCGGTAGAACCGTGGCCTAGAGCTGCTCCATTGGGGTATAGTAACCACCGACGGTTGCCTACACTTGGGTTCTTTGAATCGGCGAAGAACGAGGTAACTGCCATTGTTGTGGTAGCCCCTTTTGTAAGTAAGGAGTATCGGGCTGCGTGTGCCCCTTCATCGCTGTAGCAACTCCATCTGGAATCCGGTTCATGGCTTAGCGATTTATTGGATTCCATCATTAAGGCAGCTTTCTGACACCAATCGTTTAATTCCGGATCGAGATAAATCTCAGATAATCCGGCTTGCCGACGGAAATAATTAATGCGATTTTCAACCTTTTTCTGAATTGACGCTTCAATATCTCCGGCATCACATGTTGCGCGTGAACCATTCCACTCATAACCATTAACCTTTGTTCCAGCAACCATCTCATCCTTTACGCGCGTCATGTAATAGCTGTAGTAAAAGTCTTCCTTGGCCAGATAGTCGATCTTATCTCGCCAGATAGCGTGCTCTGGTTGAGCGGCCATGTGTTTTACTATCAGTGCTTTAGCGTCGATGTAATCCTTGTTTTTAATCAGCCGATCGATATGTGCACTGTAGAAATCCATCGTTTCCTCATCTGCCGAAGCCAGATTTGGATTGCTTTTGACCATCAATGCATATAAAGCTCGCTCGTCCTGCAAGTTGATCTCTGTTCCTTTGGCTTTTGAAATCAACGAATTGCGAATGCCATCCACCGCAGTGGAATTACCATATACGCTTTCGGCCAGATTGAGTAACTGTGATGCCAGATGCAGTGAGTGGCTTTTTGCCGCATAATCGATGATCACAGTGTATCGCGCTAAAACATCTTCGGGAGTCTCACCTTTGGTGGTACTGACCATGTATTTGTGTGCGATGTAGTTCGAGATTGGAATGTGGTTAAACTTGCTGTAATACTTCACGAGTTTCCACAACACGTTTTCTGTTTTGGCATCAATAAACTGATCCGCTTTTTTGTATCGATTGACACGCTTTGAGTTGGCACGCTCTACTTTCTCCGCTGTAAAATGTGCGAGCATGGTGTCTAACTTGGAAGTATCGCGGTTACCGTAGTGGTTGCGCAACAGGTACAAATACAGGGCATTTTCTTTCTTTACAAAGAATGTATCTGTAGGGAAGAAGGAAAGCATGTGTTTGATTTTTTCCATCATTAGACTCGACGGGGGGAGCTGTTTAATTTGTTCTTTGGTAACCTCTTTTTGGAAATAGTCAATCTTGGCATTTCCTCCAAACACGCGACGCGCACTTTCGAGATACATGCTTGCCGAGTCGTATTTTTTGGATAACCAATGTTGATCCGCAAAGTAGATATACGCTTCCTGTACCGTTTTATCTACCTCATTGCCCTCAGCATGTTCTTCATTGCTCCAGGTAACAACCATATTGAGGTTCTCTTCTCCCAGAACGGTGTCTTCCGTGAGTAACTGGCATTTCCCAACCCAGTATTTGGCAATCATATCACCATTTAAAGAGAAGCTTTTCTCATAGGTCTTTATTGCGCCGGTGTATTTGTTGATTTTGTATTCGGATGCGCCTTTTTCGTTGTTCTTAACCACATATTTGTCAACCAGGTCTGAATACTCCGGCAATATCTCTCCACCACCTTTATAACGTCCTTTTTCGATGGCTTTAATGCCCATCTTTAATGCATCGGGCGTTCTTGGACCTAGAAAAGGATCCTCCATCATACGATAAAGGGCTTCCGCTTTTAGGAAGTATAATTCTGGATTCTTCTTGTATTGTGGATCTTCCTCATAGGTTTCGGCCAATTTCAATGCACGTTTAAGGTTGCCGTCTTCCAAAGCGAGTGAGATTTTTTCAATCTGGGCGTTAGCGCCAGTAAAAATGGAACTCAACAATGCCAGTATCAGGCTGTATCTTAGGAGGTTCTTCATCTGTTTATCTACCATGTACTTGATCGAACAATAATAACTTGATTCTCTATATTACTCAAATTTGGATGCAACAATTTTAGTGCTCCATGCCGCTGGTTTTCCTGCAAATTTTGATTTGGTGTGTTTCCAGGTATCGGCAAATAGATCGGAGTTGCGATAACGTTCCAAACTTTCTTCATCTATCCAGATACTTCGTGTGAAGTAAACGGCTTCATCTTTTTTGACCTGTGTTTCTTTTAACAATTCAACGCTCTGACAGCCTTCAAAACCTGCAATGAGGTCTTTTCTCTCCGCAAACAACGCTTCGAATGCTTCGGTTAGTTCAGGTTTAAATATCATTTTAACAATGCGGGTAATCATGTCTTCTCAATAATAATGCGTTGTCCTTTTTGCAGCCCGTACATCTGTTGCGCTGCCCCACGATGCATTTCAATGGTCAGATAATCGGCCTGGTTAAAATAGCAATACGGTTTTCCTCCTTCGTTTGGTTCGAGGTCGGTAGAAATTCGGTTAATCTTTTCATGCCGACTCAATACAATGGAATACGTTTTTGCGTCATTAGTAAACTGCTCAAATTCGGTTCGTGCAATATCGGTGTAAGCAGTGCCTCTTGCATCAAAATATCTTATATGACCGTGTAAACTGTCGTCATGAATAACGGGTTTAAGTGATGTTTTAATCTGTATTTGATCGCTTTTATCGAAGCGTTGATCTATTTTAGGGTAATCACTGAGCTCCAATGCAATCTGTCCGAACCCCTCGGTTACCGATACGCTATGATGGCCACTAAATTCGCGGGCAACCGAAATAGCCGATGCTTCGATGGGAAGCAGGGGTAATAAACCGCTGTTGTAGGTAAGTACATGCTGACCTTTAAACCGGGCGTGAACCAATTCTCGATGGGCGTGTCGGTTGTCGAAATCAACCGCAATAATATGCACCGTGTTTGGCGGAAAGCTAGTGATCAAAAGTTCCAATAAATAAGCCGCCTCATTAATATCGCATGGATGAATTTCATGCGATAGATCTATAATTGGTATTTCCGGATTTCTGCTCTGAAACCATACATCCGACAGGGTTGAGTAAATGGAATTGGTGCCAAAATCTGTTATTAGTGTAATCAAGCTAAATTTTATTTGGAAACGGCTTAAATTTGAAAACGAAATTAATATTTAGGGATTAAAATCTCGGTTTAAACAAAAATTCATTTGACAGAAAAAATTATACGGGTTGAAAACATCAATCCGGCAGTATTCTTCGGGACGGAGAATCGAAATTTAAAACTACTTAAGAAGCGATTTCCAAAGCTTAAACTAACCTCAAGGGGCGACGAAATAAAAGCCAGCGGCCCGGAAAAAGAAATTGTTGTTTTTGAAGAAAAACTAGGGCAATTGATTCAGCAACTGCTCAATAATCCGAATATATCCGACGATGAGGTGAGGCATGTGCTTGGAGAGGACTATCAACCATCGCCTTTAAAAGAGGATGATGACCTTATGAACAATGTCCTGGTTTATGGTAACCGTGGTAAGGTAATCAAACCGCGCACGGAGAACCAACGTGCATTGGTTAAGGCCGTTCAAAAGAACGACGTGGTATTTGCGGTAGGTCCTGCAGGTACGGGTAAAACCTACACCGGTGTGGCTCTTGCAGTACGGGCTTTAAAAAAGAAAGAAGTCAAAAAGATTATACTGGCCCGACCTGCCGTTGAGGCGGG
>DIYD01000331.1:0-1617 GCA_002428905.1 Bacteroidetes bacterium UBA6063
GTGCTGAAAAAGGCATAATTCTGGTCAAATCGATATGGATTGCGTCGTTGGTTATCGTGCAGGGTATCCACAACATTGAATAACGCTTCAAATACAATGCTATCGCCTTTGGCAAAGCTTAAACTGGAGCAGTTATTATCGCTTAGATTCCAGTAATACAATCGACCATTACCGTTGGCCGAATCATAATGGGTAAATTGATTACACTGACCTTTGTAGTTCCCTGACGAATCGAACAGAACAAAACTGGCCCTGAGTTGATCAAATACTCTAAACTTACTCAACTCTCCCATATCCAAATAGTACGAGAAGTATAACGAGTCGTACTTCACACCTTCAAAACCGCCTTGAGCCAACAATCGTACCGTGTCATTTGAGACAAACCTATCTCGGTAAGCCTCAGTTGAATCGATTCTTCTTAAGTTCGTTAAATCGTTGTCCCAACCCAAATTCATGCGCTGGACGGAGAATCCATCAAGTACAGCACCCCCGCACAAATCCACGGTTCCACAAGGTTGAAAGTACATGGTGTTTGACCATCCCCGATTTACAACCGTCTCACAAGAATTACACGTCGTATCGCACTGAATCGTATTGATATACTCTAACTGACCGAATCTAGATGTGGTGTTACAGGTCACAACAAGGTCGAATGATATTTGGAGATCAGTGGATTGTACCCGATTAGAGGTGTCAATATTGGTGGCTTCAACTTCTACAATTAATGTATCTCCTGAAATGCGATAAGACTCATTGCCTTTGGTGGCCGATACACTGATGTTGTCGAAATTGAGATCCGACGGCTTAATGATGTATGATCTTCCCTTACCATTTTGCAGGCAATTAGTCATAGATAGAAACCCAGGATAATAGGTTACATGTACGGGTGTGGATGTATCTGCCGATGTCCCAGATAGACTGGTTGACCGCCCTCTCGAAGCATGTACGAAATGATAAAAGGTGTTTGCAATGTTATGTACGTATTGATTACAGCCGTTGGTTCCGGAGAGATGAACATGGGTTCGAAACCAATCATTAATGACGTCGGTTCCTTTTAATCCCAAACATTGCAGTGGTTCCAAAAACGTTATACCAAGACGCACGGAGTCTCCAGATCTCAAATCGTCGTAGAAACCATCACCATCAAGATCTTCCAAACCTCCGGGTCCGTCCACGTTGCGTGTAAATGAATCTCTAAAGCCAAATTCATAATCTCCAACATTCCTTGCCCGATAAGCCGTATCGCCAATTACCACACGAACGCTATCAAATATACCATTAGCCAGGTAGGGTTCCGTTTTGTAATTGCTTAGGTAGCTGCGAAGGTTGTAAAAGCTCCCAGAGCCTTTGATGTTGGGTTCCGGTGTGTTGTTCTTGAACCAGAGCCACAACGTATCATTTGCACATATCGGATGATTGACCTGTGCATGTTGGACATTGCCTGCAACGATAGATATATTCGGCTTTTGTATGGTCTTTGCGCCACTTACATTGATGGTAGCGGTTCGTGAATTACACAAATCATCTTTACATCCCCAGGGTACATGTAGGTACACCACCATGGAGTTGCATGATTCCACACGCATTTTGATATTGAATTTAAGGCTTGTTTTTGAT
>DIYD01000331.1:1685-3322 GCA_002428905.1 Bacteroidetes bacterium UBA6063
GAATTTAAGGCTTGTTTTTGATTTCAATGTAGAATCATAAACAAGGTACGTTCTCCCACCACTGTAGTAGCTGCTATCGAGTGTGGATGAAACATACGATAGATTACTAAATGTAATATAGGGCGCTATGCTTTCCAGATCCGCAAAGGAATTATTGGTGAGGGTGATCTCAATGTCGATGGTATCGCCGAAAAAGGTGTAAGCGCTTCCTAAAACCCGGGTCGATGCTATGGCCAAATCAGGCAATACGAATGTAGCCAGTGTATCGGTTAAAGTGTTCGAATTTGTAGTACCTGATGCGTATGTTGTTGTACTGTGTTGAATTACCGGGAACCGGTTTTTATCGTCCAGGTCACACCCCCCCTTTAACACGTATTTGAGAATTACCGAATCACCACTAGACAAAGAACTCGTGTGGCTAAATCCGGGAGTATTGAGATTCGATATGCTCCGTTCCACACCATTTCGAATGGAACTTAAAACATATTCCACATCGTTGGGGAATTGTGCGTTGTACTGGATGCTGTCGAGCGCCGAAGACGAGGTATTGACTAATGAAACACGAACGGTATCGGATTCGAAGCACGACTTGACCGTTGGTGTGGATGAAGAAATACGTACCTGTGCTAAACTTTCGAACCCAAGCAAAAGGAGTAGTAGCCCTAAAGTGACTTTAGCCATATGCTCGTTTACAGACACTACACAAAAATCGTTAAAAATATGTACATAAGTGTTACGTAAATACTGTGCACATGCACAGTAATACACTTCGGGTTAGAGGTGATAAAACCAGATGAATTTTTAGGGCAAACAGAAAGCTCAACCGGATTTATGGCCATTCGCTTTTATCGTTTAAAGTGAATTAGCCCATACACGTGACCCTCAGGAGTAGGGTTCACTCAAGAGAATATTCAGTGCGTGGAAGCAGTTGCCTTATTAAGTTATTTCACGAAGTGCTGACCTTGAAAAACAGCACTGAATTGAGATCGATTTGATGCCAGTATGGACGTTATGCTTTCTTTCTGTTTAAGTACTTCCTTATCCCCAAAACGGTCAGACCTATAGCCGGAATAAACAGTAAGTACCAGTTGTTCCAATGTCCGGAGCGATAGAGTAATGTGCCGACGGTGCCAATGACGGTCCATTTAATTACGACATATAGTACGGCAAATCCTGCACCTCTCTTTAAGAACGACTTTCTCTTTTCTTTTTTTGAATCCACTTTTGTTTCAATTTTGGTATTTCGTCTTCTAAAAACTGGTAAAACTCAATTACCTCAGCAAGTTGCTGGTGCTTATCGCTGCTGGGGTCGTTAATCTCGTTGGCTTTTCGATACAGATTTGTGATGGACCTTGTACTGTTGGTTTTATCCTCAATGAGCTTAAAAATGTTTCTACTCGAAAATCTGAAATGCGATTTTCGATTGCCGGTAATCGTGTATTTCTCGATTAATTTTTGCGATAGCAGTAATTTTAGGTTACCGCTAATCGACCCCTTACTGGCATGCAATTGATTACGTATGGTTTCAAACGAAATATGCTCTATTGAGCCAGCCATAAGAAAACCCAGTATCCTACCAGCCATTTTGGGCAAACCATAACGTTCGTAAAATTGGCCAACCTCCTCTATGTACTCCT
>DIYD01000070.1 GCA_002428905.1 Bacteroidetes bacterium UBA6063
TTGTTCGTAATGAATAAAGCTTCACGTGTTTCATTTTGGCTGATACTGGTTTTGTGCTTGTCTTCTTGCACAAGTGAATCCGATTCGTCCGAATTGTTAACTGTCGCTGAAATGCATGCGGATCTGGAACTGCTTCGTGATCATATATTGAAGTACCATCCTGGATTACGTTGGCACAATAGTGAGGAAGGCGTTGACAGCTTATTCCAGGAGCTGCACACTCAAACCAATCAACCTCTTTCAAGCGAGGCGTTTTACCGGATCGCAGCACGGGTAAATTCCGGGATACGTTGTGTGCATTCTGACATACGGCCTGAAGACACGTTCTACACACACTGGAAAGATAATGCACGTATCTTACCTATTGGTCTGCAACGTTTGGGTGGAACCTATATCGCTATAAACTCACACACGCCTAAGATACCGAATGGTGCTCAAATTCAAATGATCAATGGCAAAACCATTCAAACGATTGTAGCAGAACTATTGCCTTACATACCGGCGGATGGATCGAATGAAACCCGAAAATTTGCGGCCTTAAATCTTTCCTTTGCAAAGTATTATGGCCTCTTCGTAGAACCCGATGCAGAGGTATTCCGCCTCTCCTATATACATGATAATGAAGTGGTCAAGGTCAATGTGAACGGTATGACTCCGAACACGTATTGGCACCAGATCGATTCTGTTCGTAGAACACAAGATCAGAAACCGGTTAAACTTGACATCCAAGCCCGGAAGAATCTTGCAGTCTTAACCATTTCGAGCTTTCGAAACGACCTAATGACAACGTATGGAATAGATTATACCTCTACACTATACCAAATCTTCAAGCGTCTAAACGAGGCCAACATAGAACACCTAATCATCGATTTAAGAGGTAATGGTGGCGGCTATAGCGAATATGGTGCTCAGCTCATTGAACACTTAACCAATTCCCCTTTTATATACTGCTATCAAATGGAACTGCTTACAGATGGATCGGATAGTACCCTGGACTACGAAATTCCGGAGACATTTGAAGGATTCCCGAATGGCTTAGACGTAAGTCACAAACCCTATCAATGGTTGAATCATAGCATATTGAACGCGCGAATCCCTGCATATAGAAGGTTTGACGGCTCCGTTTACTTCCTGATTAACGGCGGCTGTGTTTCTACCACGTCCGAGGTAGCAACGGTGGCGCATCGCCTTAAACTGGGAACGTTTATTGGTGAAGAAGTAGGCGGGAGTTATATCGGTGATTGTGGTGGAATTCTTGGGAGGTTTAAACTGCCTAATTCGGGAATTAATATTCGATTGGGTTTAGCCAGCTACACTATTGCCCGCAAGTCTCCATTCGGACATCAAGGTGTAAAACCTGATTATGAGGTATTTCCTGGGCACACAGACCATAAAGGAGATTCCGATGCAGTCTTAGATTTTGCAATTCAACTTTGTACCCATCAAGAAGACCTGAATACACATGAATAAGCTCCGTAATTATAATTTGTTGCTATGTCTTGGGCTGTTCATGACATCCTGCAACCAAAAACCAGCGAGCGAGGTAAAAACGACGAATGATTCGAACGCTATTGAGCTCATTGTGCTCGGCACTGTCCAGGATGGTGGATCACCACATTTGGGTTGTGCCAAGCCCTGTTGCGCAGACGGGTATTACGCAGACAGAAAGGTTGTCAGCCTTGGGATAACCAATCATTCCGACAGCCGCAGCTACATGCTTGAAGCGAGTCCAGATTTCATTTCCCAATACAGCCGTTTGCTATCCTCCGATTCGGGTACTACACTGAGCGGAGTATTCTTAACTCATGCGCACATCGGGCACTACACCGGTTTAATGTACCTGGGTAGGGAGGCTTTGGGCGCATCAAAAGTCCCAGTATATGCTATGCCGAGAATGCAATCGTTTCTTAAAAACAATGGCCCATGGTCGCAGTTGGTACACCTTGACAATATTGAACTCCGCCAACTCAAGAAGGATAGCGCAATACAGCTTGGGCGATTGCTAAACATTAAACCCATTCGGGTTCCACATCGGGATGAGTTCTCAGAAACTGTTGGCTACAACATTCACGGTCCGAATAAAAAAGTCTTGTTCATCCCTGATATCGATAAATGGTCAAAATGGGAAAAAGACATCCTACAAGAAGTGGGCAAGGTCGACATCGCATTTATTGATGCTACTTTTTACAGTGGCAAGGAAATCAACCATCGCGACATTAGTGAAATCCCCCACCCTTTTGTCATCGAGACCATGGCCTTATTCGATTCCATGCCTCAGAGCGAACGGAACAAGATTCACTTCATCCATCTAAACCACACCAACCCGCTTCTGGACGCCACATCGACCGAATACAAGCGTGTTATCGAGAAGGGATACCATGTGGCCCGAATTCATCAACGTATTGCACTTTAACCATGGATAACGGAGACATTTTCAGACGACTACGGTATACGTTCAACCTGACTGATCAGCAGCTTGTTGAGATTTTTACACTTGCAGAATCAGAAGTAAGTCTTCAGCTCGTGCAACAGTGGTTGGCTCGTGAAGACGACGAGAATCATTTGGCTATGTACGACAAGGAATTGGCTACATTTTTGAATGGCTTCATTGCCTTCAAAAGAGGTAAGCGGGAAGGCGATCAACCCAAACCCGAGAAAAGGCTGACAAACAACCAGATTTTTCGTAAGATTCGAATCGCCCTGGCGTTAAAAGACTTTGAAGTAATTGCGATACTGGACAAGGCCGACTTCCGACTCAGCAAACACGAACTCAGTGCATTCTTTAGAAGCCCAACACAGAAACACTACCGACTGTGCAAGGACCAGATATTACGAAACTTCTTGATGGGTCTACAATTGACCTACAGACCAAAATCTACTGACTAGCGCACAATTGCTCCGGGTAAAAACTCTTTCTCTGGTGAAACAAACACCAGTTCGCCCTCGGTGTTTTCCGCCATTAGTAACATACCGTTCGATTCTACACCTCGCATTTTACGAGGCGCCAAATTGGTTACCACCACTGCTTGTTTGCCGATGAGGTCTTCGGGACTAAAATGCTGCGCAATACCCGACAGAATTGTTCTTTTTTCAAGACCAATATCGACAAGTAGTTGAAGCAATTTATCGGCTTTCTTTACTTTCTGAGCTTCGACAATGGTACCCACGCGCAAATCCAGTTTGGTAAAATCGTCAAACGTAATCGTTGGCTTGATTGGCTCTAATTTCTCCCTCACATCCTGATTCGCCGAAGCTTGAGCTTCCAATTTATCCAGTTGATTTTGTATTTGTTCGTCTTCGATTTTCTCAAACAGCAGGCTTGGCTTCTCAAGTGGGCCACCGGCTTTCAGCTCCGCACCCGAAAGGTGCACCATTGCACTTATTTTTTGTGACGTATTTGGCAAAAATGCCTCACACACCTTCGCAAAACGAGCAACGAGTTGCAAGGACACGTTTAATATTTCTTCCACACGTTTCTGCCCACCTTCTTCCTTAATAGCATGCCAGGGCGCCGTGTCTTGTAAGTACTTGTTCCCTGTACGTGCAATGTTAATCGTTTCAGTTAGAGCTTCTCTAAAACTGAACTTTTCTACTAATGCATCCACACGCTTAACAACGGCATCAACTTCTTCAATAACCGTATAATCAGCCCGATCTTCGTTTGCCGGAACTACGCCATCGCAGAATTTATGACTGAGTACCATAACCCGGTTCACCCAGTTACCTACAATAGCTACCAGCTCGTTATTCACTCTGGCCTGAAAGTCACTCCAACTGAAATCGCTGTCTTTTGATTCAGGCATGATGCTGGTAAGCACATAACGTAATTCATCTTCTTTGCCTGGGAAATCTTCCAGGTACTCATGTAACCATACGGCATGATTTCGCGAAGTTGAGAGCTTTTGACCTTCTAGATTCAAGAATTCATTTGCGGGAACATGAGTTGGTAAATTATAATCGCCATGTGCATGAAGCATCGCTGGAAAGATTATGGTATGGAAGACGATGTTGTCTTTGCCCAGAAAATGGGTCATCTCGGTTTCTGGATTCTGCCACCAGTCTTTCCAGTCATCCCGTATCTCTTTAGTTGCAGAGATATAGCCAATGGGAGCATCAAACCAAACATACATGACCTTACCCTCTGCGCCTTCTACAGGAACAGGCACACCCCAGTTCAGGTCTCTGGTCATTGCACGCGGTTTAAGTCCATCGTTTAACCAGCTCATACACTGTCCGAAAACGTGTGGCTTCCAGACTTCTTTTTTCGTAGCAACCCAATCGTTTAAGAACTCCGATTGCAATTTATCCAGAGGTAAAAACCAGTTGCGCGTTTCTTTCTTCACCGGCACATTGCCTGTTAACGCCGACTTTGGATTAATCAGTTCCTTCGGGCTTAGCGTTGTACCGCAGTTCTCACACTGGTCTCCATACGCTTCGGCGAAACCACAATTTGGACATTCCCCGGTGATGTATCGATCCGCCAAAAACTGATCGGCCTTCTCGTCGTAAAACTGCTCTGTAACTTGTTCGCTAAAGACGTTTTTATCGTAGAGTGTTCGAAAAAAATCACTTGCTGTCTCATGATGAATCGGCCTGGTAGTTCTCGAAAAATTATCAAACTTGACGCCCCACTCTTCCAGACTACGTTTTATTATATCATAGTTCTTGTCTACTACGTCTTGTGGCGTAATGCCTTCATTTGCTGCCTTTAACGTAATAGGCACACCATGCTCGTCTGTGCCACAAACGAAGAGTACATCCTTACCCATGCTGCGCAGATGCCTTACATAAATGTCGCTCGGCAAAAAGCATCCAGCAATATGGCCAATATGCAATGGTCCATTGGCGTACGGTAACGCACAGGTAACCAGGTGTCTTTGAGGCTGTGTCATGGCCGCAAAATTAGCGGAGTTTTCGCTTTTCTATAAAGTAAATGTGCACCTTTCTTGCACGAGGCTCTTTCACGGCTTTGGTTTTAATCCCGTAGACCAAAATAGAATCACCGAAGGCAAAGCATACTTCTTGACGACGGTCTACCACAGAGGCCTCCTGAACATACATGGAAGTATCTGTCCAATACTTCATTAATGCATTCGGCTTTAACTCAGCAAGGTAGGTCATATTGGAATTTGAGCAGAGTAAATGCAAGGTATCTCCATCCTGAAATTGACGTAAACACTTGCGATCTGATATGTTCAACCCTTCGTCGGTAATTGGCATAAAGTTGTCTTGCTTGAATACCGCATTGGAATCAAATCGCAACACCATGGCATGGCTAAACCTTGGATACAATTCCTGTGGAATACCGTAAACAGGGCTCCCATTTCGGATCACGTCAAAACCGGAAGCATTGACTAACTCATATGAATCAAATGCAAGCAAGTACCCTTGTTCGGACGTATTGAGCGGATAAACGTTTACCCAGGCAGAAACATTTAAGTCCTTTTCATGTCTTTGCAATCGCTTCATTCTGCGGTAATGATCTTCCTTTTCCTGCGGACTCAGATAATCGAAGAAATGTTTCATCTGATAAAACGGAACTCGTTTCGTTGACATGATGGAGCCATCCTGTACATGTTTGACATATATGCCTATCGACTTTTTTGTATCCAGGCGGCCGTATGCACCATAAACGATTTGCTCCCCTTCTTCGACTTCTTTTACCTGAATGGAAGTTGGTTTTGTTCCAGTCTCCGAAAGCGGCCATTTATAATCCAGGTCAAAAACACCATTGTCGTCCCAGGTTGTTACATAAGACATAATTTCTTTACCGGCCACCTCCTGTCGGGTGCATACCACGCGATTTGAATTGCTTAAGGTGTCCAAATGCCAATCGAATAGTTTCCCTCTTTTTAGCCTGGGTGACAAGTCGAATGTTTTGAACTCGCGAAACTCCAGATCGTAACGAATCATGCGCTGATTGCCCGGCATTCGATCCAACACCCACAAGAATTGATCGGTGACCAGTATTTGGGGGTCAAAAATCTTGTTTAGCAGACTGCCTCCGTATTCAGTTACACCTTCATAAATGGACTCGGTAGCCAGATCTGGGAAATGCGTAAGTGTAAACGTTCCATTGCGATAGTCATAAAAAAACTCATAGAATCGTTTACCGGAGTTATAATGCGTCATGTACTTCTTGCGAAAGTCGATGAGATGATCGAGTACGTGCTCAATTTTCATGTCTTCGTTGACTACCAGGTATCGTCGGTTTGGCTCGTGATCCATATGTCCGTAATCGAGGTGCAAAACCAACACGGCACATGAATTCATGATGTGTGCCTCACTAAAGCCGGTACCTTTTTTGATTTCGTACTCGAATTGGGCGGTTTGCGCAAAGCTTGTATTGCCAGCACATATTAAAAATGCTGCACAAAAAAAGTATATGAGTTGGCGCAAAGGCATAAAACCAAATTTAAAACACGAATCGCAGAATAAACAACATCTTTTGACCAACGGTTCTATCCTTCGATTAGTGCAGTTTTGTCAGATATATGTCATTAGAATATTAAATACATGTATATACAATTAATTTTATCTGTATATACAAACATTTCCATTCTTTCGCGGTTTATTCTCAAATGTATTAATGCAAAAACGTAAAAAATGAAAAAGACATTATTAATTCTTTCCGTTTCTACTGCCTTGTTATTCACAGCATGTGGAAACCCTCAAAAAGAGACTGTAGACACTGAAGACGCTGGCGAAGCAGCGGAGGCAACTGTGGAAAGCGTTGCTTACACAGTAGACGCTGAAGCATCCAATGTACAATGGACTGGCAACAAGATTCTTGAAGGCTCTCACACAGGTACTATTAACATTTCTGAAGGTTCTATTTCAGCAAAAGAAGGTGTTATTGAATCTGGTAGCTTTACCTTAGACATGGCTAGTTTTGATGAAACTGGCAATGATGATGCCGACATGGTTGCTAAACTAATCGGTCACTTGAAAAGTCCAGATTTCTTTAACGTGGATTCATTTGCAACTGCGAGTTTCGAAATCACTGAGGGTGGCGCGGAAATGGTTAAGGGCAACTTAACAATTAAAGGCATTACCAACCAGATCGAAATTCCGGTAAGCACTGAAATGACGGATGCAGGTATGACTGCTACAAGTTCATTTACAATCAACCGTAACGACTGGGGTGTAACCTGGGGTAACAACTCTACAAACAAAATCGAGTTCTTGAAAGACAATTTCATCAAAGATGAAATTTCATTCGATGTTAGCCTGGTTGCGAACAAATAACATTTTTGAATTTTAGGTACTTTTAAAAATGGGAAAGGGTTGCAGATGCAGCCCTTTTTTTTTATGCCACCACCTAGCGGTTTATTCCCTCCAGATCTAGTAAGAATGCATATTCCTGTGCAATTTCTTTAATGCGCTCAAAACGTCCACTGGCTCCACCATGCCCAAAATCCATTTCGGTTTGGAGCAATAAAATATTGTCATCCGTCTTTAAATCACGAAGTTTCGCCACCCACTTTGCCGGTTCCCAATACTGCACCTGACTGTCGTGAAGACCTGTGGTTACCAGCACATTCGGATACTCCTTCGCCTCTACGTTATCGTAAGGCGAATACGATTTAATATACCAGTAGTATTCTTCTTCTTTCGGATTTCCCCATTCATCGAATTCACCTGTTGTTAGCGGAATGGACTCATCCAGCATGGTCGTTACCACATCAACAAAAGGCACGGCTGCAATAACACCATTCCACAACTCCGGCGCCATGTTCATCACTGCACCCATTAGCAAACCACCCGCACTTCCACCCATCGCATAGAGATGTTCAGGAGAACTATAATTATGTTCGACAAGGTATTTCCCGCAATCAATAAAATCGAAGAAGGTGTTTTTCTTGTGCAGTAATTTCCCGTTTTCATACCAGGGCCTTCCAAGCTCTTCCCCTCCCCGAATATGTGCAATTACATAAATAAAACCACGATCGAGCAGGCTTAACCGGACTGAACTGAAATGAGGATCAATCGAGTGTCCGTAGCTCCCATAAGCGTAGAGCAACAAGGGGGCCTGACCGTTCAACGCGACGCCCTTTTTGTGCACTATCGAAATAGGCACCTGGACACCGTCTCGTGCCGTCACCATCTTTCGTTCGGAATGATATAATCCTTTATCATATCCACCCACA
>DIYD01000303.1:0-7047 GCA_002428905.1 Bacteroidetes bacterium UBA6063
AATTATTGAATCATAATTCGGCGGCTTCCGATCATGCCATTGTTACGCACATTCAGGAAGTAAACTCCTTTGGGTAGGTCCGGCAATATCATGGTATGCTGACTGCCATGAGTCGCTGTTTCACGATCTACGATCTTACCTTGCATATCCATCAAGAGCAATTCACCATTATCGAAGCTTCCTTCATTTAAGTTAAGCGTTAGGGTATTTCCGGTTACCGGGTTTGGATAAACGTTTAAGCTTAGCAGTTCAATGTTTTCAATGCCCACCGTACTTACGTTAAGAAGAGACTTGGTAACCTCATCTACACCAAATTCATTGGTAACTTTCAAGGTTACTTTATACACCCCTGTGGCTGTGAATTTAACCGTGATGTCTTTGTCCTTATTCAAATCACCCTTAACAATCACAACATTAGTCGTTCCGCCCGCATTGGCTTCAATCACCCATGAACGCTTTGTGGCTGGTTTACCACCGCTAATGTCGGTTAATGTCGTTTCTTCGTTAATCTCAATATTTGTTTTTGTTGCAGAGAAATCAGCAACAGGTGCCAGGTTATCGATCGTTACCTTTTTGATGATGTGGTGTGAATGATCCGTCACATACAATGCATTACCGCCATCATAACCAAGTCCGTGTAAGATACCAAAACGGGCATCAAGTCCAACGCCATCCTGATTTCCAGTAGACGATTTGCTGCCAGCGAAGGTACTGATGGTTTTATTCGTTTCGTCAATCACACGAATTGTAGTATTGTCTGCCACGTAAATTAACCCATCTACGACAGCCACACCGCGTGGCGAACGGAATCCACCATCTGCCAACGATCCATCTTTGTGCGGGAACCCTGTAACGATGGTAGTCGTACCGCCAGTCTTAATGTTTACCTTTCGTAGTGCAGGTGTTCCGAAGTCGGTAACAACAACATGGTTGTCGTCATACATAGCAATACCATATGGAGAATTGAATCGGGCGTTTGCGCCACCTGAAGCATCCGTGCTTCCGGTTTCACCTTTTTTACCAGCAAGTGTAGTTACCACACCACCAGGTGTAATCTTACGAATACAATCGTTTAGGAAGTCGGTAACATACATATTGCCGTCTTTGTCCATTGCTATTCCTTTTGGTGCCTCGAATCGGGCGGCAGTACCTGTTCCATCTCTGTAACCCGGTTGCCCGAAGTTGGCAGAAGGGTTTCCTCCGGCAAAGGTGCTTGCAATCTGACCATCACCAACGTTTACAAATCGCGTTAATCTTCGAATGGCGTGGTTACCGTCATCGACAATGAAAGCGTTGCCGGCAGCATCACAAACGGCTGCTGTTGGTGCATAGTATGATGCGGCATTACCCGTACCATTTTTATAACCCAACGAGAAGCTGGGGTCACCAATTTTACCACTTCGGTTGTAAACTTTACCATTGGCAATCAAGCGAATCTTGTTGCTCTCTGTTACATATAAATTACCGTTGTTGTCCCAGGCCAAACCTTCCGGTTTGTTAAAATAAGCATCGGCCAAATCGGCTGTAGAATTCGATACGTTCGAAGAAGGATTGTTGTGTGCTTTACCTGCAAACGACGATACGGTTTGCGCAAAGCTGATACCCGCTGTTAGTAAACAAGTAGTGGTTATAAGAAGAATCTTTTTCATATAAACTTAATAATTTCAAAATCTGTTTAGAGATTCGAAAATACCAAGTTCTATTAGATTCCCTGCATATTCTGTGTAATAAAAGACTCCACACTCGTCGAAATCGTGTTCATAATATCTGTATAATCTCGTTTCACGAATGTTTTACCAGTGATTTGCTCATACAGTTCAATGTATCGGTTTGAAACGCTTTCAACAAACTCTGGTGTCATATCAGGTACCAATTGACCATCCAGTCCCTGGAACCCATTGTCTATCAACCATTGACGCACAAACTCTTTGGAAAGTTGCCGTTGTTTTTGGTCTTTCGACTGGATTTCATCGTAGGTGTCTCTGTAAAAATATCGACTACTGTCCGGTGTATGAATCTCATCGATCAGGATGATTTTATTCTCATGAATTCCAAACTCATACTTGGTATCCACCAGAATGAGTCCTTGTTCGTCGGCTTTTGTACTTCCGGCTTCGAAAAGCGCAAGACCATAATGCTCTAGTTTCTCTATCTCTTTCTTTTTCAAGATCTTACGGGAGTTCAACTCCGCGAACGAAATATCTTCGTCATGACCGGTTTTCGCCTTTGTTGTAGGAGTAATAATCGGATTAGGAAGTTTGTCGTTTTCCTTAAGTCCGTCGGGTAACTTTACACCGCATATTTCTCGTCCACCGTCGCGATATACGCGCCAGGCGTGACCAGCAAGATAACCTCGAACAACGATTTCAACGGGCAAGGGCTCGCATCGTAATCCTATGGTTACATGGGGATCCGGCTCAGCAAGCTTCCAATTTGGAACAATCTGTTGCGTATCATCCAGAAAGGTAGAAGCTATTTGGTTCAATACCTGTCCCTTGTGAGGGATTGGTAATGGAAGTACGTGGTCGAATGCAGAGATTCGATCACTAGCGATTAACACCAAGTACTGGTCGTTGATATTATATACATCGCGAACTTTTCCGCGATAAAAGTCTTTTTGGCCGTTGAAGAAGAAGTTTGTAGAAACTAACGATTCCATATTTCAAATGTAAAAATAAGGGTTAAATCAACTGAATTTATTTCAATAAATCTTTAGATAAGTGTTAAATAATTGAGCGTATTTACACCATCGGCATAATCGGTCAATTGGGTTGCCTGTGTGCTCCCAAAGGGCTGAGCACTCAGCTGATCAATGTCGGAAACCACCACTTGAATCTCTTCTTCCAATTCGGATAACTGATGTTCCACATCATCCAGTGTATTGTAACGCTCGTAAAAGATACATCCCAGCGGAGAATGGAGTTTTTCGTCTTCCTTCGCGAGTACATAACCTGTGTCGAGATGCTCGGTCAGATTCATAAGAAAAATTGCTTTGTGGTAGGTATAATTGTTCGCATACTTGTTATGATCGATCAAATTCTGGTACTTAATCAGGTTGTCAAGTATACGTGTAATGTCAAATTCTTGAGGTATTAACAGTTTGGTCACATTGCGACATCCAAGCCCAAAATACTGGAAGATGTCGTCGGCGAGCAGACCCAATTGCTCATCGGTTTCCTTCCCACTCAATACGGCTATAGATGTACGGTTTTTGCGGATTATACGCGGGATGTCGCGGAAATAGTATTCAAAATAACGAGCGGTATTGTTGCTTCCCGTGGCGATCACCGCATCCGGTTTCTGGATGCGCTCGGCAATATGAATGCGTTCACCCAGTTTTGGGTTGATTTCATTCAGTTTTGCTACAACAAACTTCATCAAAACCTCGTCGTTTTGAGAAAGTTTAACCATGGCGTTATGCCCGGTGCACAATACACTTAACAGGTCGTGAAAGCCAACCATAGGAATGTTACCAGCCATAACGATTCCGACCGTTTTTGGAGCAGAATTCTCTTCCTGAACCTTCGACAACCAATCTGATAAGTTGCTTGTTGTAAGGCAATTACTCCAGTTCTTAAGGCAGTAACGAACGTTTGGTTCTGTAAACCAATTGTTCTTTAGGTATGCCTGTTCAATGACTGCATTTAAGTCAGTTGAATCTGGGTTTATGGCTTCTCCTAACGCGGCAAAAGCGTCTATTATTTCGGTCTTATTCAAATCGGGTCACGTGCGATTTTCGCGTTGGCAAAGGAATAACGACTTGTGCATTATCCAAAGTTTTTCTAAAAAAAACGCTGAGATGACAACGTCTGTAATGCACATGCTGTTAATAATATTAAGCGTTTAAACAATAGTACTTCAATTAAATTACGATCGAATTAACATATACAAAAATGAAAATTTGGAGAAAACTAACCGGAGAACGCTTACAAAAATCGCTTTATGAAGAGGTAGAAGCTACCATCCTCAGAGAGCGTGAGTTCCACCGACTAAAAGTATGCATTGGCACAGATTCACAAGTAAAGGGTGATATCGTTGAATTTGCGACGGCCATTGTCTTTCTACGCGAAGGTAAGGGTGGATTCATTTACTTAAACACCTACAAAACAGAAGCGAAGTACAGCATCAAGGAACGGATGATCAAAGAGGTTTCAGATTCCATTGAAGTTGCTTACTTGTTGTGTCCGCTATTCGATAAATACGATGTTGAGATGGAGGTACACGCAGATATCAATAGCGATCCTCATTTCAAATCGCATGTTGCATTCAAAGAAGCCATGGGATACATCATGGGTATGGGATATACCTTCCGTGCGAAGCCGGAGGCTTTTGCAAGCACGTATTGCGCAAATAAAGCGGTCAAATAGCCTGGAACAAGCAATTTATTCATGTGTGTAGATGTGAAAATGCCTTAGGCCTTAAGCATCTCAACCTGAAAATGTACTGAAGTCAGATTGGAACTTTAAGCGTATTGCTGAGCGTCTCGATCTGATTTTTTTTGTTACGAGGTTTCAACTGATTGTCACTGCCACACCTTGATCGTCAACCATCAGTCGCTAAACCCAGACCAAACCATGCTTCACCCCACATCGATATAGCTCAAGATCCAACCTGAACCAAAACCTCCATAAGTTTTGGTATAAAAATGATCAGTCCTACAATGCCTGCGCACAAAGCGGCAAACAATACCATACCTGCAGCAATGTCCTTAATGGTTTTAACACTCTCATGGTATGAAGGGTGTAAGAAGTTCATTGTTTTTTCTATGGCGGTATTGGCCAATTCAGCGGTAATGACCAGAGCGATACATACCATGATGGCAACCCACTCTGTACCCGTAATATCGAGTAGAAGACCTAAGATACACGTCACTAAGGCAATAACGGCATGAATCTTCAGATTACGTTCATTACCGAAGGCTATTATCAGTCCGTTTATCGCATGTTTGAAGGCCTTAATCAATCGTGGATTATTTTGGTCGAAGATCGTTAATTCCATTGGATATTGCTGTTATGAGTTGATGAATGTTTTGGTTTCGAAGTATAAGAACCAGCACCGCTAAGCCTAGAAACAGCCTCCATTTGTGTCTATTTCGGTAGATCACGATTCCTTACTCAAACTGTGAAACATAAGATGGGTTGCCCATCCGAAAACACTGGAAACCAGTACAAACTTGAGTACGATCCATCGTTCTGGACTCCAGGCTAAATGCCAGATATGAGATGAAAACTGCAACGGATGCAGAAGTGCATCCCAACTGTTGTAGCGTTCTACGCGTCCGAGATAGATGCCAAAGCCGATTAAGGGAAAAATAATAAGACTAAAAGCTGTGCTAAAGCGTGATCCGAACCATATGGTCAACTGGTGAATAAGGATCCTGACCGTTTTATAGGTGAGAAGTAAACCGGTCAATCCATAAGCGAAGAACAGTACCAAATCGTACCACATGGTATCGGTGTGCACGCTAAGTCTAAAATGAACAAAGTCCGTAATCAGGTATGCCGAATTGGGCAAGAACAACACCGACAGCGACATCAGCACCGCTTTAAGGTACCATTTGTGATTTGCGCTGACGTGTTGTACAAATTTGTAGGGCAGCCAGGCCAGGAACAGATTCCAGACCAAAAACAAGAACAACATATCCCAGGTGATAAACACGCGAAGCGTAGATAGTCCCAAACAGGTTAACAGACCAATTACGATGGCCAACGATGATTTATTTTTAAAATAGTTGTGCATAAACCCGATGTCTTTTTGTGATTTTGTTTTGTACGTAGTATCGTGTTATACCACTAATTATCAATACAATACCAACCAGGTAAATACCAAGTGGGAACTGTTCAGGGATGTAGTTCAGGTTGAAATTCTTATCAATGTCGAATAAGTCAGTCCAGCTGAAATTGGGGATGGTTTGAGAAGAAAATCGGACATAGTCCACACAGAAACTAAAAATACAAACCACTGCCCCCAAGATCAGCATAGACCAATTCAACCAGCCTATAGGTTGATTTCCATGGCTGTTTATTTTGTTAATTACCACGGTAAAGACAATCATTAAACAGGCAATTAGTACAGGCGACCATACCGGGCCTACCCAAATCACCGGTAGTAAGAACAACACATCCCAGGTAGCCAGAGACTCAGGCCAGTTCAGGAAGAGTTTTAAAAAGACATAATAAAAGATGTCCCAAATGGCAAAACTGTAGATGAACCAACCAAATCGGGTGTTCTTGTTATGACCTGCAGCCCAACCTATTGTTGCTAACATGACAATGGTCGCTACTTCGCGCCATAGTTCAACACCGGCCAGATTATGCCCAATGGCTTTTAACGGAAAACCAAACCCTTCCGGGAAGCTTAGTGCACGCAGATAAACGACTACGGCAGCTTCGAGCAGTCCCATTGCAATGGCAAAGAGACCGATATAGACGTATTGTTTTTTAAGTTTATTCATGAGATACTCGTTTTTATTTTATCCAAAGGGGGCAAAATCCCAGGGTGCTAAAAACAACCACGAGATTGCCTGAATTATGATCATAATGAAATTGATAAAAAGCCTTAGTAGGGTAGGGCTTTTCGTTTTACGAAGGATTATGGCGGTATAGAGCATTCCCAACCAGGTGTAAAAGCATAGTACGACCACTCCACCACTGAGATCGGGAGCTGCAGTACCTAAACCGGTGAGCATTAGTACAATGTAAACGCACTGTAGTCCAAGCATTATTTGGGTGGATTTATATAAGACTGCACCGAGGTTAGCATGGGCTGCAGACTCGTCGACACTAAAGAAGAAGCAGACGTTGTGAATCAATCGTCGAATTGCGAAAACACCACCAACCAATAGTACGCCAATGATTATTTTGCTAAGTATTGGGAATATTGACACCATGGCTATTCTGCGACGTAAATTTCATTTAAACGCTTAACGGTCATTGATTCACCCAATTGAAAGGTTCTGAAATCCGGATCACGGTGGCGTTTCAAGATGTAATCAACCCGATACGACAACTGGTTGCGTTCATCTTCCGTCATCAGATGCCGGTGTTC
>DIYD01000303.1:7109-8319 GCA_002428905.1 Bacteroidetes bacterium UBA6063
CCGTCATCAGATGCCGGTGTTCATACAATACGGTAGTATTTGATTCATCCAATCGGAACAGGTACTCAAAGTCAATTTGCTGTTGTGACCCGTACGGATGGTTGATATTGTATTTGGTAATGGTGGAACTCCAGTCAAATACAGAGCTGGCGATCAATACATACAGTAAACTATGCACAACGGTGTGATACAAAAAGCCCAGATTCTTGTTTCTGGCCATAGTGTATGCCGTAATTCCAAGTCCCACAATACACATCGCCAGGTAAAAGAAGATGATCACGCGTTTCTCTGTAAGGCCGTAGGCAGAAACGTAGTTCATGTTTCGACCAATGGTTTGGATCACGTAAATCGCATTCAACCCGATAAAGGTATACCCGGCAATTTTCGAGGAACCTGAGGTGAGATAATTACTGGTTAATATCGAAATGACTGCGGCCAGAACTACACTCACAATGAGTGAGAAGACTCCCTGGTGAAGATATTCAGAATAGGTTACTTCGGGTGGTAATTCACCCTGAAATTTGTAGTATAAATCACTAATTACCACCACAATGAGCAGTCCTACGAGAGTCCAGATACCGATATTCCACGACTTCGCCATGTTCTTGCCTCCCATGGTTTCAGCCCACGATTCGGACCGTTTGTCGAAGTTAAATTCGAACAATTGAGGGAACAACGGATAAAGAAGTACCGTGGCGATCAAAAGTCCAACGATTATGGTGAACACAAACTCGGGGAATTCCTGCCAGTCGAACTGATTTATTATCCCTTTAAACGAGGGAGAGGAGTGATAGTACAGGGTACCAAATATGATTACCAGAATGACCGGAATGAGCGTATACGTAATTACCGTTTTGGCTCCTGTGGTTTTCTTTCCAATATTTTGAAAGAACCGAATGAACACGGTAATAGGGGATAACAACGTATTGCATACGCTTAAAAGCACACCAAAAAACGGGTCAATACGTTTCCAGGCGATCTTAGCTGCCATAAACCATAAGCCAAACAGGGCTGAGACAATGGACAGTCCATTGTGATGGTAGAAGACGGAAAATCCGGCTACAATCATTGCTGCACTGGCCAGATAATATGATTTGTACTCGGCCTGCGACTTGAGCACATAAGGTACTACTGCAATGGCAATAGCAAGAATAAACCAATTCAACCCCGGTGTCCAGGCGTTGAAAAATAATAAGGTAACGGCGGCTAC
>DIYD01000200.1 GCA_002428905.1 Bacteroidetes bacterium UBA6063
GAATGGGATTTAATAATGAAGGCGTATTTGAAGCTGTGGAACGTCTTAAAAAAGAACAGC
Organism: Bacteroidetes bacterium UBA6063; assembly: GCA_002428905.1. Classification (GTDB taxonomy): domain Bacteria; phylum Bacteroidota; class Bacteroidia; order NS11-12g; family UBA9320; genus UBA987. The sequence goes on from DIYD01000200.1 coordinate 61, forward strand.
GTGTGCTTATTGGTGGAAATATTGGGAAAAATAAAATTACCCCCAATAAAGAAGCAGCAAAAGACTACCTCATATGTTTTGATGCTCTTTTCCAGTATGTAGATTACTTTGTTGTGAATGTGAGTTCTCCGAACACACCAAATCTTCGCGAGCTGCAAGACAAAGACGCTCTGCGCGTAATATTTAAAACCTTAAAAGACAGTCGGGATAAGATGCGTGAAACGGCGAACGGTTTCAAGGAGAAACCTTTGTTTGTTAAAATCTCACCGGATAATTCATTTGAGCAGATAGACGATATACTTAGCCTTGTGGAAGAATTTGATCTTACTGGCATTGTTGCAACCAATACAACTATCTCAAGAGAAGGGTTAAAGACGGGATCAACGGAGGTAGAGGCCATTGGTGCGGGCGGATTGAGTGGGAAGCCGGTTCAGGATAGATCCGATGAGGTTGTTCGATACATTCGAAATAAGAATCAGGACATTGTTCTTATCGGGGTAGGTGGTATCAAAACAGGACAGGATGCCAGACAAAAAATGGAAGCCGGGGCCGATTTGGTTCAGGTGTACTCTTGTTTTATTTACGCAGGGCCAAAAATGGTTTCTGAGATTACAAAAGCCATTGCCTAAGTCTCTTTATAATTTCGGGTAGATTCTTGGACTATCGTAATGTTGGCCACAGAATTCATATGATATTGTGCACTTAACCTGCGAATGACAACACTTGCACAGTAAAAATGTGCCTTAGATGATGCGGGAGGATAGAAGCATTTTCTTTGAGCGGATGTCAAAACCTAATCTATCCCGGCACAACCATTCCTGGTTGAATCAATTAAAGGATCGGCTTGATGAGGCTGTTGGGCCAAATCGAAATCTCTACAAGGAGCTTGCTGAAATTCTAGGACTGTCTCAAGAATCCATTTACAGAAGATTTCGAGGCGATTCGGCATTCACGTTAGGCGAGATTCGAGCGATTGGACAGCACTATCCCATAGACCTGACATTTTTATTCGCTCCACACGAAGTTGGGCATATTGGCTTTTCAACATTTTATACGGGGCCATTTAATTTGGATCGCTTCTTATCGGAGGTATTTAGTTCGATTTCTGAGGTTCAGGATTTGAGGAATACACGCTTATATTGTTTAGCTGCGGATATTCCCATCTTTCGATTGCTTCAATACCCGTCCATTGCACAGTTTAAGGCAATATATTGGTCGACATTGAATACCCTGGAAGAAGCGTCAATGCCTTTTCAATTTGACCCAAACGTTGTTGTGCCTATGGCTGAGGAAATGACACAGGCATACCACCGATTAAACGTGCATGAGGTTTGGTCGGTTAATACACTGCGCTCCACCTTAAGTCAAATCGAGTATTATGTCGATAATGCCTTAGTCCCAAACCAGAATGACGTCTTCCTGCTGTATCGGGATGTGAAAAGTCTGGTGGCGGATTTATTTCGTGAGGGCGAGGAGGGAGCGGTATTATATAAATACGGTTTAGCGCTGCACAATAATGCGTTTTTGGTGGATGGGGAAGAGGTAGAGGAGTTAACGTTTGTGGTTAACAGTATGAATTCATTGATTACCAAAGATAAACAGATGATCGAGGATTTTAAGTCATGGTTGCGCATGGTATTGTCGCGTTCTATCCGTTTGGATGCACAGTCGAGAAAGCAGAAAACGTTTTGGCTCACCGAATTGATGTGGCAGATAAAAGTTTCGTACCGCGATCGGTTGAGTGAGACGTATCAGGAGATGTTGGAGTGAGAAGAAAAAACTCAAACTCAAACTCAAGTGCACTCAAGGGGTTCGATTCTGTGGGGTAACAATACCAGAGTACTGACTAAGTGGAATTCCATTATTGGCTCTATTAGACTGTTATCATGGTGAAAAAGGTCAGTGTCCACAAAATGGAGAAAACCGTTCCAGAGAATAGTGCAAGTATTCTGTATCCAGGCCCAAGAGGATTTTTCAGGTAATGATTTAAAACGGCTTCTATTCCAAAGCCAAGTGAGTAAAATATGTTTGCACCAAATGTCCAGACGATAAGATTTATGACGATTGTGTCCAGGGTCATAATACCTGATATCCGGTCTTGAGAAACAACGAACTTGTCATATCCAATGGCAGCAATCATCGTTATAACCACGACAAGCGTATACCATTTTCTATTTTTCTCCCACCAGCTTAGTGCGTTATTCATGATGTGTTTTGGTTCGAATATACAGGTGCGATCTCAAACGCAATAAACGAATATGGTTCGAAGGCGATTCGATGGGCTAGCTTGAGCTTTCAATAACCTAAAGGTCTAAGCATCTAGATATCTGAAGTCCAGTAATCTCCTTAGTCTTGCACAAACCGCAGTGCTTCTGAAGCACCATTGGCGTAGGTAACCTGAATGATGTATACACCACGGGCCAGAGCGTCTAATTTAATTAGGTCGTCCCTTGTAACGAGTGCCTGAACTTCTTGTCCGGTCGCAGAAACGATGGTTATCACCTTATTGCCGGAATGGTTGTTGAGCTCGATGGAAAAGTCTGAACCACTATTTGGGTTTGGATATATGATAGCCGATCTGGATTGATCCTTACGAACCACCTTTATTGGGGAGTAACTGAATTGACCGTCGTAATCGGTTTGTTTGAGTCGATAATAAACCACATCCGCAGTAGGAAGTATAATTTCTTCTGCGTAATGAATCAGCTGTGAACTGTTTCCAGCCCCCTGAATTTGACGAATAGAATAGAAGTGCTCACCATCAACCGATTCTTCAATCGTAAAGTAGTCGTTGTTCTCTTCGGTTGCCGTAGTCCAGTTGATGGTTGCTACTTCATTCATTCTTTTTACTTTAAAAGATATCAGTTCAACAGGTAACGCGGAAGCATTCAGGTAGATGGTCTGATAAGGTATGCCCGGTCCCTGAATCACCAGGTGTACCGAGTCACAACCCAGGCTTGCCGGTGTAGCTGTTCCACAATCGGATTGATTTCGGGTTACATTCGAGGCCGATGTGGTATTTGCGTTTCCGCCACCATTAGGTAACGGGATAAAGTGATCGCCATCGTCGGCTATAACATAAGCTTGGAGCGTCCAGAGATTGGAAGGAGCACCAGCTCCTGAAAAGCTGATATCGTAACTGTAGTGCAGATTGTAGTTGTACCAACCACCGTTACACGTACCGTTCACGACGGAAATTGAATCGAAGCTAAGCTCAATGCTTACTTCATATCCAGAAGTTGATGTAACGATATATTGTGCTTGAGAAGCCAGGGCGTTGGAAAGAAAAACGACCACAGCTAACCGCTTGATGGAGTTAAGTATTTTCATTTGACTACGATTGCTGCGATAGCCAAGTCACAATACGTGCCAAATCAGTGGTTCATTCGTAAGTGTTTTTAAATCAGCGGGTTGCTTTGGTTCTCACCATGAAACAGTGTGGGTGCCGTTCCAATATGTAGATGATTGTCTTATTGTTGGAAGACAAAACAGTGAAGAATGCAATGGCAATAACATGAGCGAATCTGTATCTATTACCCCAGTCGAATCAAATAGATATTTCTTTTGAAATTAATGTGCAGATTGATCGGGTGCCAAAGTCGACGTGTCGCTATCCCCCAAAATTTGCCTTTCCGGTCAACACACGTTTCATGGTTGCAATCTGACCACAATGCCACATAACATGTTGGATATTCCAGGTAATCACTTCGAACTTGGTTCTTGCAACTGGATGGTCTTGTTTGCTGGGTACGATTGGCGTATTAAGATCGTCATCACTCAGCGATGAAATGGCCTTAACGGATTCTTCCTGAATGAACTTCAGGTTGTCTAACAGCTCTTCAACGGGGAATTTGCCCGGTGCCTCTAACGGGTTGCCCTTGAAACCAAACGTTTTTACATAATCGCGCAAGGGTATACGCTCCATGATATGCGATTGTAGACCAATGGTAGACATAATAGCGTGATAATGTGAACTCACAATGAGGTGGCCAATATGCCAGATGGTATTGGTGTTCAATACATCGGGGGATTCTGCCCATTTGTCTCCTGGAATACCAGCAATCAGTTTGTTCGCCCAGGCATGGGCCGATTCGGTTTGTTGTACTAAAGCTTGAATAGTAGTCATGCTGTATTAACTACTTCTTTTTGCTTTTGGTTTCGTCAGGCAGATCAATACCTTCATTCACTTCCTTTTGCTTATCGCCTTTGGAACGTTGTTTTTCCGTGATTCCCGTATATCGACGAGGATAGGTGATGATATCGTTTGCCAATGAATCGAGTGTTTTGGTGGTCGCGTTCAGATTAATCCATAGTTCATCGTCTGTTGCTAATTTTCCTAACGTGCCCTCACCGTTTTGAATGGCGGCAAGTGTTGTTTTTAACTCATCGATGGTTTTGGTTAACTCTTCGCTTAAGGAAGTCAAATCGAGTTTTGAAATCTCGTCTGAAGTGGTTTCCAGACTGGCCATTATCGATTTAATCTTGGGTGTACTGGCTTTAACATCTGCCGTGATGTTCTGAATGTTATTCAGGATTTGATCCAACTGCTCATCCTTACCCTCTAGCATACCGTTGATGTTGTACGTCGTTTTCTTGAAGGCGGCCAGTGCATCACTTAAATCTGCCAGGGTAGAGTTTAAACTCACATCGTTTAGGGCGGTATCAATGTCACCCAATACGGCATCTACTTTTTCAGATAAGGGAGAAAGCACACTGGTAAGTGCCTGTGCCATACCGGCA
>DIYD01000201.1:0-151 GCA_002428905.1 Bacteroidetes bacterium UBA6063
CATTCGTCGATGGGAATTCAGAATCAAGGTATTCGTATTCGATAACGGATTGCGAATTACCATTTCCTGCCACTTCTGAAATTTTGATAAACGTGTAACCGTCGGTGCTGCGTTCAACTTCAAAATGGCTATTGTTTTCTTCCATAGCCGT
>DIYD01000201.1:222-7749 GCA_002428905.1 Bacteroidetes bacterium UBA6063
ATTGTTTTCTTCCATAGCCGTTGCCCAGTTCAATTGTGTGATTCCGTTTTCAAGTGTTGCCTTAAAATAAAGGAACTCAACGGGTAGGGTAGAAGGGTCAAATACTCCAGAAGCAAATTCTTCGGTTTTCTGACCAGAGTTTGTGAATTCACAATCAATCACACAGTCGGTAGTGACATCCTGGATATTTCCAGATGTTGAATCAATCATTACCAGGTATTTATTACCACTGGTGTCGTTCGAAGCATACGTAATGAACAATTCCGGTGCCGTTGACGACGCATCATCGTAGCTGAGCGCATCTCTGTCTTCGCCACTATGTGGTTTAAAAATGAAGTTCATTCGGTTGCCAGAAGACCATCCTGAACGGTCTACAATCTCCTGAACCACATCCTTGATGTCTGCACTGTTATAAAACTGATTTGAGTAGAAGCGGGGCATAGACCAGGTCTCATAATTGCTGGTGCGTGTTCTTCCACTTAGGTCTTCGTCGTCGTCCGAATAATAAGCCGGATTATCGGTATCCTCGCCATATATGCGGACAGACCCGCTTGAACTTGAGGAATTGTCTTCAGCCTTAAAACGGAAGTACGCCGATGTAATGGAAGCTCTTTGTGGAATGGCAATATCGGTATAAAGTAATCCCACCCAATTTTCATTGAAGTCCAGATCGTCATCGTCTAAATCCATCTCATCGTCATCCTCTTCTACATCATGATCTCCATTCGAAATCCGTTTCTGAATGGATCCGGATGAATTTGACGTGTTGCTGTAGTCCACGACAAACTGATACTTGCCGGCTGAATTGGTTGTGGTGCTGTCCACAATTTCATCATCGTTATCAATAACGCCGTTGCCATTCACATCTTTGTATAGATATACCTTGGCGTTGGGCTGACTGGATTCTCCATTATCCAACGTTCCATTTTGATTGGCATCATTAAACAGGGCACCCTGAACAAGGTTATTCCCCTGATCACCACAAGCGTTAGCAATGCCAAAATCATTGTCGCTATCGGTGTTGCCACCGCTATTAAAGGTCACTGCCAATTCATCATTGGTGGTAGCCATTGCACCAGAGTACGAGTTGGTATCCACCTTGATAACGTAGCTGCTGGATTGGTTCGATGAACCGGAAGAATAGGTAACGGAAAGCTCCGGTGCGTATTGCGATGAATAGTCGCGTGAAGTCACCTTCTTGGTTGTATTGCTCGAACCAGATGCTTTTTTGAAAATTAGGGTAATATCGTTACCCGACTGCCAATTGGGTCGGTTTACGATTTCCTGAATCACAGACTTAATATCTGGAGTACTGTAATCCTGGTCGTATGACCAGCTACCGAGACTCCATTGCACCTTAGTTGTAGTCAAGGTACGGTCGGTGATATCATCGTTCGAACTGCTGATACTCGCAGAATTGTCTACATCATCTGCATAAATATCTACACTGCAGGAATTGCCGTTGCTGGTCCATGAATTCATGGTAACCGATGCATTGCTGATCGTAGTTCCCTGAGGTATGTTAACGTTTTGAAAGCGAAGTGCCACGGTACGATTGTTGAGTCGCAGATAATTACTACCTCTATACACCTTACCGTTCCCCTTTTCATCCGCATCGTCGTTGTCGTTTGAAACGGATACAGTAACGGAACCCGATCCGGCACTATAGTTTGGTGTAAATGCGTAATCCCCATCACTATCGGTTGTGGTAGAGTCGATTATACCTTCAGTGGCATCGATTTGTCCATTGCCGTTGGCATCGTTGTATAGCCATACTTTAACGTTTTCTAGATTATTCTCAAAATTGTCTTTGGAGCCATCCTGATCAAGATCACAGAAAACGTTACCAGTGATTGTGTTCGAAGTACTCTGAGTGCCCGCCAGGGAATCGCTGTGAGAGGCTAAGTTGGTGTAGGCAAAAATGCTAATTGTGACTAGAACGGCGAAAAGAGAAGTGACGATAACCAGACGTTGCAATCGTAGTTCTAGCCCCAAACGGGGTTCGTTCTTTAGTTCCATTTCATCAATAATTTAAGTAGTAGTAATTTAGTTGCAGATGGCGCATAAAATCACCAAATGCAGATTCAAAAGTAGATAAATAAGTCTACAAATGGGAATTATTGACAAAAAGTAAAACTATTTAGAATAATTCTTAATAGTTTTTATATGACGTCGGAGAAAATAAGATCTGATCCATCCACTACACTTCCATCGCTCATAAGCACACAACGCTCCATTAGAGCGATTAACTCCCGTACGTTGCCGGGGAATGGGTGATTTAACAAGGCTTGTTTGGCTGATTCATTTAATGTTTTAGGTGGCATACCGTGTTTTTGGCAGAAATCACTTAAGAACTTTTCTGCAAGCAATATCACGTCTCCACCACGATCCTTAAGCTTTGGTAAATGGATTAAAAAGCCCTGAATACGATAATAGAGGTCTTCTCTAAAATTACCCAGCTTTACCTGTTCTCCAAGATTTCGGTTCGTGGCGGCGATAATGCGCACATCCAGCTTTATGTTCTTGTTGCTTCCTAAGCGTGTTACTGTCTTTTCCTGAAGTACACGCAATAACTTGGTTTGCAACGTAATGTCCATTTCTCCAATTTCATCCAGAAAGATGGTACCACCATCGGCTTCTTCAAATCGTCCCTTACGTCTTCCGGAAGCTCCTGTAAACGCGCCGCGTTCGTGACCAAACAACTCATCTTCTAACAGATTGGCAGGAATGGCCGCAATATTTATCGCTACATAGGGTTTCTTTCTGCGGTTACTATTCATGTGGATGGCTTCGGCAATCAGTTCCTTACCCGTTCCACTATCTCCGGTAATCATCACAAGAGTATCGGTTTTCTCCACACGTTGAATGAGTTTTAATACCCGCATCATAGCATTACTCTGGCCTATGATTTTGTTGTATTTACTCCGATCGGTAATCTCCTCATTTAGTAGGGCAACTTCTTTCTTTAAGGATACGGTGCTTAAACAGTTCTTAACAGCGCCTTTCAACTCAACTAAAGCGTTGTCGTTTTTTACAATGTAACCATTAACACCATTGTTGTACGCTTCTACTACCTTATTTACATCTTCCTGTCCGGATAAGAAAATGGTTTGGATTTCGCCGTTGAATTCTTTCACCTTGAGCAACACTTCCATACCACTCATGTCGGGCAGCATATAGTCAATGGTGATGATGTCGGGATTTTGATTGAGGTTATGAACTAAATCCTGACCGTTATGAAAAACGGTTATATCAAGATTGTCATCTGATATAGCCTGTTTCATGGCCTCGGCATACATCACGTTGTCTTCAAGGATAAATATAGTATTTCGCATGTAGTATCATTAAGTAGTACAAGTATAAGAGTAGTAGTCCGTTGGACGTACAAAGCGAATATACATATTACCCACGTATTTCAAGGAAATTAGACACCTGGAGATAGTGTGATATTCGGATGAATCCAATCACAATGTTAGGAACATGTACTTACTTGATGGAGAAGGGAAAAATTCGTTTCTTTGCACCACTCAAAAGGAGACCTTTTTGAGCTAAATCCAGTTGAAGATAAATGGCAAAATTTGAATTGATAATGCCCAAAATGGGCGAGAGTATTTCTGAAGCAACCGTAATCAGATGGCTAAAGAACGAGGGTGAACGTGTAGAGGCAGAAGAAGCCGTTCTTGAAGTTGCTACAGATAAGGTTGATTCTGAAGTTCCAACTCCTGAGGCTGGAGTATTAGGCAAACTTCTTTTTGGTGAAGGAGATGTTGTAAAGGTTGGGGAACCGGTTGCAATAATTGAAACGGAAGGAGCTGAAACAGCTGCTCCGGCACCGGCGCCGGTGGTAGAAGCTGCACCAGTGAAGGAAGCTACTCCTGTTGAAACGATTAACAAATCGGTAGAAGAAGCCGCGGCAACCGTTGCACCGATCTCGAACAGCGGAGACCGTTTTTACTCACCATTGGTGATGAACATCGCACGTAAGGAAGGTATTTCTATGGCGGATTTGGAAGTATTGCCAGGTACCGGTAAGGATGGACGTGTAACCAAAAAAGATATTCTTGCCTATGTGAAGAGTGGGAAGCCTGCATTGGCTGCTGGAGCACCAACGCCTAAAGCTACTCCAACAACACAGCCAACATCAAGTCCGGCAGTTGAAGCAGCTAAGCCAGCTGTTTCGTTGAATACTGGTGACGAGGTGATTGCGATGGACCGTATGCGTAAGCTTATCGCTGACCACATGGTGAAATCAAAGCATGTATCTCCACACGTTTCTTCTTTCGTTGAAGCAGATGTGACCAACCTTGTAAACTGGAGAAATAAACATAAAGACGCTTTCTTAAAACGAGAAGGCGAGAAGCTGACCTTCACACCCTTGTTTGTTGAGGCAGTTGTTAAGGCCATTAAAGACTTCCCAATGATCAACATTGAGGTGGATGGTGATAACATCATTAAGCGCAAAGCAATTAACGTAGGTATGGCAGCGGCCTTACCAAGCGGTAACCTAATTGTTCCGGTTATTAAAAATGCCGATACGAAGAATCTGGTTGGATTAGCACGTGAGGTAAATGATCTCGCTTCCCGTGCACGTAATAATGCCTTGAAACCAGATGAAATTCAGGGTGGAACCTATACAATTACGAACGTTGGTACATTTGGAAACCTTATGGGTACACCAATTATCAACCAACCGCAAGTAGCCATCATGGCTACGGGAGCCATTGTTAAGAAACCTGCCGTTATTGAAACAAAGTATGGCGATATGATTGGTATTCGCCACTTCATGTATTTATCCCATAGTTACGACCACCGCGTAGTGGACGGAGCGCTTGGTGGCATGTTCGTTAAACGAGTTGCTGAATACCTTGAAAACTGGGACATAGATCGCGAAGTATAGCAATGCTGCGCATTGCAATGTGCAAATGGACCAATGTGCAAATGTGCAAATGTCTGGTTTGTCGCTGCTCTAGATTTAGGCGATTGAACAAAGGCCGTATGGAGTCGTAGGAAGATAATTTCAAACACCACGTTTTACCGCCTTGTCATTCAGTGCCACCAGTAAAGGGTATCTATTGAGAGCAATGCTGCGCATTGCAATGTGGAAATAGATCAATGTGTAAATGTGCAAATGCCCGACCTGTCATTGTTTGAGATTGCAGGCAAGTGAGTAAAGGCAGCATGGAGTTGTCGGAAGGCGATGCTTTCAAGCCCCAATGATTAACTACGTTATCAAATAGTGCCATCAGTAAGGGTCTCTATTGAGAGCAATGCTGCGCATTGCAATGTGGAAATAGATCAATGTGTAAATGTGCAAATGCCCGACCTGTCATTGTTTGAGATTGTAGGCAATTGAACAAAGTCTGTCTGGAATTGTAGTAAGGTAGTTTTGAACACTACATTTTAACTACCTAGTTACTAAAGTCACCGGTTACGGGAGTCTAAGGAGGAGCAGTGCTGCGCATTGCAATGTGGAAATAGATCAATGTGTAAATACTTGGTTTGTCGCTGCTGGAGATTGTAGGCAATTGAACAAAGTCTGTCTGGAATTGTAGTAAGGTAGTTTTGAACACTACATTTTAACTACCTCGTTACTAAGGTCGCCAGTTACGGCAGTCAATGTGCTTACCTTTCTATCTGGATGTGGCACTATATGATCATCTAAAAATCACATCATTTCGTCCATATGGACGAATTGTTGACAGAACGGTGGATTTTTCGATTTCTTCTTCGGCTACATTCGCCCCATGAAACAAACTTTACGAATTGCTTTATTGATTTCTGTGGCATTTGGATGGACAATAAACAGTCTGGGCCAAACAACACTCACATATACGTTCAACGACGAAACCGAAACAAAGGACTGGTCTCAATTCCAATTGGGTAAAAAGAAAACCGGATGGAAGCTTGAAACCGGTGGGATTGAGGACACAAAACGCATCATCAATTACGCACCAACCGGTGATGCAGATAAAGACTCATTGATAGATTGGTATGTGTCGCCAGAACTCGATCTAAGCATGGGTGGTACACTGGATTCCATTTCGTACAATTACTTTACCTACTTTGGAACATTTTTTAAGGAACAATCTGTGACGATAAGCCTTCTGGTGGGTGATCAGGATCCAGACAAAGCATCCGAGATTATTGATCTTGCCGACCTGTCTAAGAACTATACGGCAAGCTCGACAGAATGGTCGGATACTTCCAATATTAGTCTGCCTACCAAATCGGAAGCGTGTTACCTTGGTTTTAAGTTCATCGCCGTGGATGGCTGGTCTTCCATTTCATTTGATAACCTGCAGATTACGCTGAATAAAACCTTATCTGCACCGGTGTTACAAACGCCAAACCTTAATCTGTACCCAAATCCGAACAGCGGACAAATCTCCATTTTAGGTGTACTTCCCGGACAAGCGATTGACTTAACGATTTATTCCCTTATGGGAGAAAAGATCGACTCGTACGTAATGGATGGTTCTGGATCAATACAACTTGATTTGACTTCTGGAATGTACTTGTATAAATTGGTTTCGAATCAGGGAAAGGCAGTTCAATCGGGCAAACTGCAGATCGTTTCTGAATAAGCTTATAACGCTCTGTTGATTCTTATTCTATAATCACTAACCTCTACGGAGAATAACATCTAAAAGTCTAAGAATCTAAACATCTTCCCCTAGGATATCCACGATACCAGGGCGTTCCGCATGGATGCAATGCGATCGTGCATTACAACGTCTTTGCTTATGTAAGGAATGGTTTCACGAATTGTTCCATAGATTCCTTCAATTCCTTCCGAAGACATTGATGGCCGTCGGAAATCCATCGCCTGTGCAGATACCATGGCCTCAATAGCCAGAACTGTGATTGTATTCTGTAAAACTTTATAGCACTTGGTAGCAGCATTGGCACCCATACTCACATGATCTTCCTGTCCGTTACTGCTTACAATACTGTCAACCGATGCAGGTGAGCATAGCTGTTTATTTTGACTAACAATGCTTGCAGCGGTATACTGCGGAATCATAAACCCACTGTTTAAGCCCGCATTTTCAATCAGGAAGGCTGGTAAACCGCGTTCCCCTCGAATCAATTTGTAAATTCTTCGCTCTGAAATGCTTGCAATTTCAGCCAACGCAATGGCTGTATGATCCAATTGAATGGCTAAGGTTTGACCATGGAAGTTTCCGGCAGATAAGATCAGGTCTTCTTCCGGAAATACATTGGGATTATCGGTTACTGCATTAATCTCGTTGGTGAAAATCTTCTCGGCATAGCGCAAGGCATCCAAACTCGCACCATGTACCTGAGGTGAACAGCGGAAACTATATGGATCCTGTACATGGGTCTTTTCACTCTGTTGCATTGGGCTATCGTGCAACAGGTCATAAATTTCCCGCGCACATTCCTGTTGTCCTTCCTGGTTACGAATGTTGTGACTCCCATACATATAAGGCTCGATTCTACCGTCGTATGCATCAATACTCATAGCAGCCAGTCGATTGGCGATCGATACGAGTTTCAACCCCT
>DIYD01000082.1 GCA_002428905.1 Bacteroidetes bacterium UBA6063
GTTGAATCACACAGTGTTTTGGTTATGGATAACATCGGACGTGTAGTTACGGAGTTTACTACCGAACTTGATCAGATCGAAATTGATCTGTCTGACCAATCAAGCGGTGTATACTTCATTAGCTTAAGCACAGGTGAATCCTTTAAGTTAATTAAACAATAAGCGCAAAGCGCAATGTGTAAATATGAAAATGTGTAAATGGTATTATCCCCGCTTAATTTAAATGGTTACATAAATCATTGAAATTGAGTTTGATATTGCTATTGAACTTAAAAAGGCGAGGCTCCATCTGGAGCTCGCCTTTTTTTTAATCCATAATCAACCGTCTTGCAGTCTAAATATCTAAGAATCTTGACGTCTGGACATCTACTTATCTGGAATTCTAAACATCTCAATATCTTCGCACCATGGAGAAAGCAACACGTATAAGTTGCCCAAGTTGTGGGGAGAACATCGATGTGAACACCTTACTGGCGCATCAACTGGAGGAAGACTTAAAAGCGAAGTATGAAGCTCGGAAAGCACAAGATGAACAACGTGTTCGAGAGCAACAAGAACAGTTAAAGCAGCAGCAGGAGGCCTTTGACAAGAAACGAGAAAGACAAAACGAAATCTTTCAGGAGCAACTTCAGCTTCATTTAAAAAAAGCAAAGGAAGAACAGGAAAAGGTGCTTAAGGCTAAAATTGACGAAGAACAATCGGAACGTATTGCGCTGATAGAAAAAGAGTTAACCGAGAAAACTGAACAAATAAAAGAACTGAATCGTACCAAGGCTCAGATTGAACAACTCAAGCGTGAAAAGCAAGAAATGCGGGAATTGGTTGAAATCGAATTGCAAAAAAAGATTAGTGAACAGCTCGTAGAAGAACGTCAGAAAATCCACCGAATTGAGCAGGAAAAGAATGAATTAAAACTCAAAGAGTTACAGGTTCAACTTCAGGAACAAAAGAAACTCACGGAGGAGATGAAACGTAAGCAGGAGCAAGGCTCTATGCAGCTACAGGGTGAAGTTCAGGAATTGGCCATTGAGGAATGGCTGATGAGTCAGTTTCCACTAGATACCATTGAGGAGATTAAAAAGGGAGCCAGAGGGGGCGATTGTATACAAATTGTCAATACCCGGGCACGCCAAAACTGTGGTAAGATATATTATGAAAGTAAGCGAACCAAGGAGTTTCAACCGTCTTGGATAGAGAAGTTTAAAGACGATATCCGCGATAAAAATGCCAATATAGGTGTGCTCGTCACTGAGGTTATGCCCTCTGATATGGACCGACTTGGACTCAAAGATGGTATTTGGATCTGTAACTATGAGGAGTTTAAGGGCCTGTGTAAAGTATTGCGACAAAATATCGTCATGCTCGATGCAGCCATCGAATCACAGGCCAATAAGGGCGATAAGATGGGTTTGCTGTACGATTACCTTACAAGCAATGCCTTTAGATTACAGATGGAAGGTATTGTAGAAGGCTTCGTTCAAATGCAACAGGACCTGGATAGTGAAAAACGATCTCTACAACGTATTTGGAAAACGCGGCAGAAACAAATTGATCGTGTGATAAATAATACGGTTGATATGTACGGTTCCATTAAAGGCATTGCCGGTAATGCCATTGACAATATTCAAGCACTCGAATTAGGTCCAGCAGATGACGAAGAATAGGACCAATTCCAGAGCTTCGAATGTCGAAGCTCCGGATATTGATCGCTGTTAGGTAAGTGCAATAAAACGAATCGACATAGTTAGGTTGGTTAATTGATTCATGGTTAGTTCGGACTCATTTGCCCGACGAGAACGTCGAATTATGTAGTTAAAACACTCACAGTAAACTAAAACTAGCTGACTTATAAACTATTACTACACAAGTATCGGAATGCTGAAAGAGAAACTATGCGCAGATTTGCGGAATTTTCAGATTAGTTTTTGCAGTATTTCAGGATGCTACAGCGCAAATAAATACCAGTTGCAACATTTACGTTGAAATGCAAGTGCCAGGACTATGTTTAGGCGTATTCGCCTTGAGGAAATGCGAGCAAGTAGGCAATTAAGCCTTGAAATATTTACGGTCGATATAAAATGTGCCGAAAGGAATGATGGCGGCAAGTAAAACCAGGATCGTTTTCTTGCGATCCCATTGTTGCTCAGAACGTATCACCAATGCCAGAATGATATACCCAATGAATAAAAGTCCATGCGGCATCCCCAATAACTTAACGTAGCTCGGGTCACCGGCAATGTACTTGATCGGTGTGGCGATGAATAGCAATAGGATGTAAGACAATCCTTCCAGGAAAGCGATGATTCTAAAAGCTTTAATCATGGTGCAAGATTATGTGTTGTTTCCAACGCACGCAACACAAAATGACAATTTTCGATAAAGATTATTTTCACCAGTGATTCTTTACCACGCATCGAAATTAATAGTGAATTATTCCGTTATTTACCGTATGAAACTGCTTCGCTTAATAACCACTGTTTTAGCCATTCTTGTGTTCCAGTTGAACTACGCCCAACACGATGCACTTGATTCTTTTCAGAACGGATTGAAATACACGCATCAACTGGTAGATGGAAAAAATCCGGAGTTCACGATTCATGAACGGATGGATTATTATAAGGTACCCGGTGTAAGTGTTGCCGTGGTACACAATGGAGAATTACAATGGGCTAAAGGTTATGGTATTCGTCGAAATAGAGACAGTGCCCGGGTGACCACAAGAACCTTATTTCAGGCCGGATCAATAAGTAAACCTGTGGCCGCTGTTGGTGTATTGAAACTGGTGGACAAAGGCGTGCTTCACCTCGATCGGGATATTCGAACCTATTTGAATGGTGTATGGGACTTCCCAAAACCGAAGTATGCGAAGTACGATTCCATTACCATCCGACAATTGTTATCACACACCGCAGGGGTAAGTGTACATGGCTTTATGGGATATACCAAAGGTGAAAAACTACCTGAACTATTGGATGTGCTAAATGGCCAGGGGAATTCAGACAAAGTAGAGGTTTTTCGCACACCTGGCGATGCATGGCGATACTCGGGTGGAGGATATCAGGTGCTCCAGTTAATCGTAGAACAGGTGACGGGCAAACCGTTTGCACAATACATGGATGAAGCAGTGCTTACCCCACTTCATATGGTAAACAGCACCTACAATCAACCCATCGATCGAAGTAGAATGACAAGCTGTAGTCATGCCTTTGATCAATTTGGAGCTGAAATTCCTGGGGAATGGAATAACTATCCAGAGCAGGCCGCTGCAGGTCTGTGGACAACACCTATGGATCTCGCAAAGTTTTTAATTGAGATTCAACGGATTGCAGAAGGTAAGAGTGACGGTATTTTGAGTGAACAACTTGTAGACGAAATGTTGCACCCGGGATTAAACAATTGGGGGTTAGGTTGGATATTGAACGAGTCCGGTTCAGTATTTGGGCATGATGGTAAAAATGTGGGCTTCACCAATAAGATGAAAGCCTTTGTGCAAAGTGGCAGTGCAATAATAGTTATGACCAATGCGGATAAGGGAGCTCGTCTGGCTGATGAAATAATGTATACCGCATCGGAGCTATATAATATGAAATTAATTGAGCCGAGTTTGGTGCGGACCAACCATACGGCGCTTTCTGAT
>DIYD01000142.1 GCA_002428905.1 Bacteroidetes bacterium UBA6063
TGCCGTAAAGAAGTTAGAGGAGCTCAATTATCAGGCTTTGCATCGGTAACAACCGACAAGGTTACTGGCGTTCAGGGAGCAGGCTTCGCCAATTACAGCCATGGTTTACAAGGTCTTCAGGCGGCTGGTTTTGCCAACGTGAATACCGATACAATGAAAGGAAATCAAATCGCTGGATTTGTGAACGTAAGTACCCGACCAACCGAGGGTGCGCAAATTGCTGGATTTATTAATGTAGCAACCAAGATCAAAGGAGGGCAACTTGGGTTTATCAATTATGCCGATAGCCTTGATGGTGTTTCGGTAGGTTTCTTCAGCTATGCTAAAAATGGTTATCATCAGTTTGAATTAAGCGGAGATGAAACCTTTCAAACACAGATAGGCTTTAGAACAGGTACCAATCATTTCTACAATCAATTCTTTGCAGGGGCGCACTGGAGTGAGGAAAACCCGGTTTGGGCCTTCGGTTACGGAGTTGGTACACGCAAGGAGTTAAGTAAAGGTTTTGCCCTGAGCTTAGACGCGATTTCGTATTCCGTATTGCCGGAGAATTTCCAAAACGCCCATTGGGAGTCGTTGAATAAATTGAAACTATCGCTTTCGAAAACGCTCGGTTACGGTATTGACGTTTTTGCCGGTGCATCGTATAACATATGGGTGTCGGATGTGGCTAACCCGCAACGCGACTATCTGCCTTCAGCAAAATACGGTGGAGAGAATGGTTCAACACATTGGATCATGTATCCAGGGTTTCAATTTGGTTTCAGAATCTAGTCGGTTAAAGGCCAGAAGTATAGCATAAAACACAAAAAATAATCACAATGAAAACAAGACTGAACATCCTGTTAATGACACTGTTATGCCTAAATGTAAGTTGGGTAACAGCGCAGGAATTTACACAAACCGTACGCGGAGTGGTTCTCGATAAAGACATCCAGACGCCGCTTGAAGGAGCGCATGTTGTTGTACTAAATACCGAACCCGAAATCAATGCAATAACCGATGAAAATGGTCAATTTAAGTTGGCTGGCGTGCCCATTGGAAGAATCGATATAAAGGTGTTTTATGTGGGCTATGAAGAAAAAACGATTCCAAATGTATTGGTAGGTTCGGGTAAGGAAGTGGTTTTAACCATTGCAATTACGGAATCGGTTTCCACGCTTAAACATACAGTGATCAATGCTAAACGCAATCGAAATACGAAGGTGTTAAACGATATGGTAGTGGCGAGTGCACGTTCATTCACCGTGGAGCAAACCAAGCGTTACGCCGGAGCCATTGACGATCCCGCTCGAATGGTATCTGCGTTTGCAGGTGTGAATGGAAACGCAGAGGGTAACAACGATATCGTGGTACGAGGCAACTCCTCAAAAGGGGTGCTTTGGCGACTCGAAGGTATTGAGATACCGAACCCGAACCACTTTGCGGGAGAAGGTGCTACTGGTGGACCGATTAATGCATTAAACGGCTCTATGTTAGGCAATTCCGACTTCTACTCCGGCGCGTTTTCCGCAGATTATGGGAATGCCTTATCCGGCGTGTTCGATATGCATTTGCGTAAAGGGAACAACCAAAAAAGGGAATATTCGGCTACAGCCAGTATACTTGGAACCGATGTGACACTGGAAGGTCCGTTCAAACAAGGCTATCGCGGTTCGTATTTGGTGAACTACCGTTATTCTACTCTTGCCATGTTGGATGACGCAGGCATTGTCGATTTTGGTGGTGTACCCAAGTATCAGGACGGCTCGTTTAAGATTCATCTGCCGGCAGGCGAGAAACACACGTTTGCATTGTTCGGGCTTGGTGGATTAAGTAGTATCGATCAATTGTCGACCAGTGAAGAAGATGAAGAAAAAGTGCTTTCAAGTGGTAAAATGAAAGCCAAATTGGGTGTGGCGGGTCTTTCACATACGTACCTTATTAATAAGAAAACCTATCTGAAAACCACACTTTTCGGTACGGGAACCGTGATGGAGAATACCTATAACATCCCCAATGATGCGTCGGAACTATATACGGTAAATCGTTCCGAGTTTACCAAAACCAATTTAGCCGCACAGACGGTTCTGCGGTACAAGTTAAATGCTAAAAATACGTTTAAAACCGGGTTAATCTTGAATCGCATGGGGTATGCTATGAAAGACGACTACTGGAGTTTCCAAACCGACCGTTTGGAGCCGCGATTGGATGAGACAGGTACTGCAAATCGCGTACAGGGGTTCGTGAACTGGAAGCACAGAATGACAGCCGATCTCACTATGGTTGCCGGGATGCACTATCTGCGATTTATGTACAACGACAATCACTCCTTTGAGCCAAGACTGGCATTCAGGTGGCAACAGAACAAAAGACAGGCATTTTCACTGGGAACAGGGATTCACAGCAGATTGGAAAGCATTGCAACCTATATTGCACAACAACAGCAAATGGACGGAAGTTTTATTCAGCACAATGGCGATATAGATTTGTCGAAAGCGGCTCATATTGTGTTGGGTTACGATCGACAGCTCACCCGATACACCAACCTAAAAGTGGAAACGTATTATCAGCATCTGTATGACGTTCCGGTTGAAGACAAGGAAGGAAGTTCATACTCGTATCTGAACTCTTCCGGATGGTTCACCACACGCAATTTGGTGAACGAGGGGAAGGGCCGAAACTATGGTGTGGAATTTACCCTGGAGCGATCGTTTGAACGTAACTTCTATTACATGAGTACTGTTTCCCTGTATAAATCGCAGTACACGGCTATGGACGGAATTGAGCGTAGTACCGCATTTGATGGCAATTACGTGGTAAACTTCTTAGGTGGAAAAGAGTTTGCCATCGGTAAACCGGAAAAGAAAAAAGTACTGTTTGTCAATGCTAAAATGGCGTTGATTGGAGGATCAAGATATACGCCAATATTGCTGGCAGAATCTGTTGACCTTGGCGATGAAATACGGGATGAGCAGAATCCGTTTTCAATGAAAGGCGACGACGTATTCAAATTGGATCTGGCCATTGGTATTCGCCGAAACAGAGTAAAAACCACCACGGAACTCAAGTTGGATATACAAAACGTAAGCAATAATTCGGCTCGGGTAAACGAATATTACGATCATGCTACAGAATCGATTGTGTATGGAAACCAGTTACCGTTACTGCCGGTTTTAAGTTACAAAGTGAATTTCTAACGACGTCTAATGTCTAAAAAGCGACGTTAAGTCATATCGCAAATACGGAAATAAAGGAATTGGGTTGGAATTCATATTTTTGATTATAGCCCAATTTCATATTTCTTGAAAAGAATTTACCTCCTTGTAGTTGTTGCCCTATTGGGGTTTTTACCCAGGGTTCAGGCAAAAACGGTCATTGCCCACTATACGGTTGAAGATGGTTTACCCAGCTCGGAGGTTTATTACATCTACCAGGACATAGATGGTTACATCTGGTTTTGCACCGACCGGGGAATATCTCGATTTGACGGCTACAATTTTACCAATTACACCCTTCGTGACGGGTTAAGTTGTGCAACAAACTTTCGCATTTATGAAGATCGCCAATCCAACCTTTGGTTTACAGGTTTTGATGGTAGCCTGACTATTTGGGATTATCAGAAGAAAAAGTTTAGGGCATTTGAGCACAATACGCAGCTCCAAAATGATCTGGGAGTATACAACTGGGTGCATACCATTTTCTTTAAAGATTCCACCATGGAGTTTCACGACTTCGCGGGTAATAAAACGTTTGTTTACGATACTCAAGAAGGTGCGATTAACTTTCAGCGAATTGATGAGGTGCAAAGTAGAGAACTTCCGCAGAGCATTTTACAGGACTATGATCGAACCCGATTGGTACGTGTTAGCCGGTATTCACGCCCTTATGTAATACCCATCGATTACAGTAAAGATTCGATGGCTGGCTGGAATATGGCTGAGCTTTCCAGAGTCATGAAGCAGTACCACACCACAGATGACTTAAGCGATATTCGTCAACTTGATGGCCGGTTGTATTTTTCTTCGGGCCGAGGTTTAGAGGTGTATGAACAAGGGGTTAAAGTCAACACCATGTTCGAGGACTACGGTGTGTCGTGTGTCATGGTTGACCACGAGAATTATCTGTGGGTGAGCACCACCAGTAACGGAGTTTTCGTTACTACGCGTAACGCTGTTGAGAATTTGGAGTTAGGTGTTCCGTTTGAGCGGGGAGAGAAAATAACGGTATTAGACCTGTTTCAGGATGAACCGGTTTATGGCACCAATACCGGCCGTTTGATTGGATCTTTGTCGGGAAACATCCTATCTGCTGCTACAGATCGGTTCGACATCTATTCGATAAAAAAAAGAAACGAAGACCTGTATATATCGGGTGGGTTAAAAATCACTTCCACAGGTGTTGAGAAGGTAATTTCAAGTGGAATCATAGATTACATCACGTTGCCCGTAAACGACACACTGATTCTGGAAACCGGATCCAACAAATATCAGTTTTCCAGCCTCAACGGAGGAACAATTTCCCATCATGTCAATTTTAGAGTTCTGGATGCAGCGAATCTCGACTCGGCGACTGTGCTGATCAGTAATATGCACAACATTTATAAGATTACTCTGCACCATATTGAACCAGCACCATGGCTAAATAACCCGAAGCTAAAGATTGAACAGGTACGAAAAATAAAAGTAGGGGAACAACTGGTACTGCTTTCAACCGCCGGAACCGGGCTTTACGTTTGCGATAAACAAGGCAGGATTAAGGCAAATATTGACCGGTCGAAAGGACTGGCCTCGGATATGGTCAACAGTTGTGTTCTTGACGAATCACGAAGTCGGATGTGGTGTGCCACCAATTTAGGGGTGAGTATGATCGATTATGTACTGGTGGCCGATAGTTTTCAAGTCGTTAACATTACCAATCTGAACCGTTCACATGGTCTCTCGTCTACCTACTGCATCGACCTTGCATTGGGTAAAGACATGTTATGGGTGGCAAGTAATACGGGCATTACGGGCATTGCACTTAAATACAGTCATACGGATGTGTGTTCTCCGAATGTAGTATTGGAGGAGTTTTTGTGTAATGGCGAAGTGTTGGTGGGCAACAATCACAATCTAACCTATAAGCAAAACGACATTCAATTGGCGTTTAGTGGGTTTTCTTTACAGCGGCCGGTTAATGCGTATTTTTATCGCTACAGACTGGTTTCGGACGCTTCTGATTCTACCTGGAGTTCAACAAATCAACGCAGGATTAGCTATGTGAACCTATCACCAGGCGAGTATACGTTTGAAGTACAATCCAGGATTCAGAATGGTGATTGGGCGGCAAGCAAATTAGTGAACTTTACCATTGAACCCTTTATACTAAATCGATGGTCGGTGCGGTGGGTGCTTATTGCCATAATTGTTGCTGCGGTGGGGTTGTTGATACGCAGGCGATATACCCAAATCATTGCAGAGAATAAGAGGGAATTGGAGTTCAGTACCATGCAAATGAAGGTGAATCAGTCGGAGCTCGATTCACTGCGTGGGCAAATGAATCCACATTTTATTTTTAATGCCTTAAAGTCGATCCAGAAGTTTATTCTAACGGGCGATAAGACTCAGGCAAACAGGTTGCTTACCCGATTTGCGAAGCTAATTCGTTCATCGCTGGAATTCTCCCGAAAAGACTTTATTCCACTGGATCAGGAGATCGATTTTCTTACCAACTATCTGGAAATCGAGATTCAGCGCACCCCGAACCGGTTCTCGTATGAGATTAATGTCGAGACGAGCAATTTAGATGATGTGTCTATTCCATCGCTGATGCTGCAGCCCATATGCGAAAACGCCATAAAACATGCGTTTGTAGAAGCGAAAGGGAAACTGTATATCGCTATTCGAAAGCTTGAAAAGGGCTTATTAGAGGTTATTATCGAGGACAACGGAGTGGGGTACTTTAATCGAAAATCAACCCGACCCAAACATCAAAACTCGCTTGGGTTGGAAATCATAAAATCGCGTTTAACCTTGTTGGGAGAACAAGGGTTTAAAGGCCGGTTGGAAATAGAACCTGTCGATGCAAAAACCAAAAAAGGAACCAGGGTTAAACTTCAATTACCATATCAATAGATCAATGAAAAAACTAAGAGCCATAATTGTAGACGACGAACAAGACGGAATAGAGGTGTTACAACTTATGTTGGCCGACACACCAACCCAGGTTAATGTTGTCGATACCTGTAACTCCGCTAACCAGGCCATCGAATCCATACAAAAGCACCGCCCAGATGTAGTTTTCCTCGACATAGAAATGCCAGGAAAAGATGGGTTTGAAGTGCTCAAGGCCTTTCCAGAAGCTGATTTCAAAGTGGTGATCGTCACGGGTTACGATCAATATGCCATGAAAGCCATTAAATTTCTTGCGATGGATTATTTGTTGAAACCGTTTGACGAGGCGGAATTGGCGTCAGCGGTGCGGAAGGTAGAGGAAGCCTTAGAGCAGCAGGACAATCGTTTGGCTCAATTTGCTCAATTTTTAGAGCAGGATGAAACGCAGATGGAGAAGATTGTTATTCCCTCAAGCAAAGGGTTTAGAACGGTGGAATTGAATGATATTGCCTGTCTCGAATCCAAATCAGGGAACTATTGCATCTTCCATTTGGCAGACGAAAGTGAAACCATGGTAGCCAAGCCGCTGTATTACTTTGAAGAACTATTGCCTCAGCCCAGATTCTTGCGAGTACATCGATCGAGAATGGTAAATCTAGACCAGGTGTCTTCGTACGACAGCAAAACCGGGGAACTTACGATGGCATCAGGCCGGGTCGTAGAAGTTTCTGTTCGACGACGATCGGAGTTTAACGCGACGTTTCGTTCCTATTTTCACGGTTAAGACAAACTCTGCACATACAACGTCTGGCGAGTTTTTAGATACGATTGCTCCTTAATACTGCACAGTTATTTCAATTTTCATAGGTTGAGCCGGTAATTCACAGGTGTGAAGGCGGATACCGAAAAGCCACAACAGAGTAGGTAAACTCAAATAATTAAACAATGAAAAAATACACCAGAACGCTGTGTCTTCTAACCATGCTTTTATCCACCCTGGTTGTTCAAGGGCAGCTTATCGAAAACTTCAACGCAAGCGCAACGGTTCCGAGTAGCTGGTCTGCCTGGAACACTTTTTTAAGTATTAAAACGCCTTCTCATGATGGATCAAGATTTCTTAATATCAAGGACGGCTCTACTGTGAGTTATGCGAACCACGCTTTGGTATCTCCGATAATCATTAAGTCTGTAGAAGATAGATGTATTACCTTTATGGTCAAGGTAGTAAACACACTGGGCACGGGTAAGCCCTACTATCCAAAAATCAAATTAAGCTCTTCTACCTCAACCAGTTATAATCTCTATTTTCATTGGAATCGCCAAATTGATAGTGCTGATGGTTGGGTAGAACTCAAAGCACCACTTTGGTCCTGTGATGGAAATGCACCAAGCACAAGAGATGGATACTGGACAGATGCTTTTGGCCTTACAAACTTCACGTTCACAGCGTTCAAAGCATCCATGGCTCAAATTGATACCATCGGTTTTCCATCAGATATACCCGGTGCATTTGTAGGGTCTATCCACACCGGGGAGGAGATCGGAATTGACGACATACAACTTGAAGTGTGCAAGACTTCCGTATCTCCTACGACGATTTCACTTAACAGCGGACAAGATGCGCACCCATGCCAATACCCATACACAATTCCTACTAACGTTAGTACCGGATCAAACTCAACTTATATATGGTATAAGGATGGTGTTCCTGTTACGTCAGAGACACAAGTTCCTGTTACTGCATTGCAGGTTACCGCAGACGGCGATTATGAGTTAAAGGTATTTGATCAAAATGGCTGCGAAGAACATCAGACGATTAATGTAAAGCGTTCCACAATGTTTGTGGATTTGGGACCATCGGTCGTTTCGTGCAATGATGACGTAGTACTCGAAAACATTAGCACTATACCCAGCAATGGGCCCTTTACGTACCAATGGTATAAGGATTTAGTATTGATTCCTTCTGCACAAGGTGGGACGGCGGACCAGTTAACTATTTCTGGGCCAATGCCAACTGCCGTCTTATATTCCCTGGATGTCTGGGATGTAAATGGGTGTAAGGGCAGTAGCGACGTTAGCGTAATCATTCATGAGTTAGATGTAGAGATTACAGGCGACCTGGTTAAATGCGATGATGACGTAACTGTGGTTGCAACTACTATGAGTACCTTGCCTAATACTTCTTATTCATGGTACAAAACTTCGGATGGTCCATCCGTTCAGGTCCCCAATTTTGTTGACCCGCTTCAAGACGTATCTACAGCAACTATTAGTGGCCCGGTTCCATCACCCGGAGACGAATACACACTTGTTGTAACCTCATATGATATTAACTATCAATGTCAACATGAGTTGAAATTCGATGTTACCATAAATGAACTTGAAGTTAATATTCCGGATATAGTATCCTGTGCATTTCCATATAGGCTAGACCCAAAAGACTACATCAGTTATCCTGGTAATAAAGATGACCTGGAGTATGCGTGGATCCTACCCGGTGGGCAAACATCGAACGTTGGTGTTCAATTGCTTAATCAGGCCTTATTAGTCACAGAAACATACACCTTGACTGTAACAGATCCAGATGGACTGTGTTCGGAAACAGTGACATTTAAGGCAACACATAATTGTGACGACTGCCTGGAGCCTTCAAATGGTTCGTTCATATATCAAAAGCGGGTTTACTCAGACGACCTGGATTTGATGCCAAGAAGTTCACATATGTACCAAAATCAAGTGTACACAATTGGTGAAGTGCAGTATGATTCTGGAATGTTCATAACAGTAAGAGACATTTACGGCAACTTTATAGATGGGTGGGAATACCATAATGATTTGGGGAACATTTTAACAAAAGACATTTGGGTAGATGCTACGGGTATATATTTCATTGGAAATATGTCTGATGCACCAATTGCTCACACAGCATTGGATCTGGATAGACACGAAACTCCACACATTCAAAACAAAAAAGGTAATGCTATACTAGGTAAATGTGACCTTAACGGCAACCTCCTTTGGATTAAGCATAAGCGCAATTTGCCGATTAGTGGTTACATAGATTACTATAACGCATTTGCTCCAACGTATAATGAGCAGAACATACTTGACGGATTTATGATCACAGGAGCTAAACATAAGATTGTACATAATCAGTATGAATACACGACTCCAATAGCATATCGAGTTGATGTCAATGGTGAAGAAGTGTTCTACAAAGAGCTGGATGTACCTATAAACTGTCCGAGTTGCTTAGGTCATCGGGAACTTGGAATTGGGCTAGACATTTCAAAATCATTTACGGTTGGAGCATACGAAAATGCATATGCAATTTTAGTGTGCACTCGGGAATTTCTGGGTCAACCACACCCGGATACTAAGTTTGATGGTTTTTCTTACATTTTAATAGACAAAAGTGGTAATGTTTACAGCCAATCTCTAAGTCCAACGTACTGGGATAAGACAGATGGTGTTGCAAAGCCCAACAAAATATTAGTTTTCGAGGATCTTCAAACATCAACACCTAAAATAATTATTTCTGGTACGTCAAACTCGGATGGCTTCATGATGGTCTCCGATGATAACTATACGATTCTAAATAAGCATTACTACACGAATACTTATGGATTCGTGGATGCCAAACTGGTGGGGAATGGCGTACTCTTAATGGACAAGCAGTTATGGTTAGAAGTTACTTTAACAGGGTCGGTGCAGAGGCAATCGCCATATGAGCTATTTAATCAGGTCCCGCATCCGTATTATCATTACAACCTTTGCCCACGAGGACATCAGATAATAATAACACCATCAGGAGACTATATGGGAATAATGGCCTGGGAAAACGCACCTGTACAGTTTGTTCTTGATGATGATTTAAACGGAAGGTGTGCAGATGCTTCGACTTCTCTATGCGTACCTACTGAATTGCCCCTGGTCAATGAGGAGAACACCTTAATTGTGAGCGATTACACCAGGGAAGGAACTACTAATTTATTCTGTGCCAATGAATTAAACCTTTTAGAGACCTGTTGCATGCAAGACACACATCAAATTATTGCTCCCAGTGAGTGCCAGTATTTCTTCGATTTCGACGTGGTAAATATCAATGGAGTCATAACCTTCAATGGTCCTACACAAGTACAGCCAGATGCAACCATTAGTATCACCGATGAGGATGGAAACCCACTTACATCTGGGCCCTTTTTTAACGGCTATACTTTTGCGTTACCAGATGGGGGAAATTATACCATATGCATAACACAGACCTCTGTTGACGGATGTTCCTATACCTATTGCACATGTTTTTACAATGGGTGCAAGAATACCATTTACGACAACGAAATTGCATTTGGTGATAGATGGTATCAGCCTCCGAGTCAGGGTTATGAGTATTATAAATTGTCAAGCAACAATCCACATCCTGGATATTCTTATAATTCATTGGAAACCTACTATTTACCGGATGGCACGCCCTATACGGGCTGGATCGCGCATTACCTCGTAGAAGGCTATGACTACACTTTTGAATTGTATGATGATAGGGGGTGTTTAGTTAGGGTTATAACGATATCGGTTTATTCAATGACCTTGCCTCAAAAACCTTCTGAAGAAAAGAAAGAGTTAAGTGAGGTCGTAGAGATTTCCAGAACAACGGTTAAGGCCGATGGATTTCAGGACATTAGTGTCTATCCTAACCCTACTAAAGGTTGGTATACAATTGATTTGATGAACCTTAACGGTATAGGCAATATGACAATTTCAGATGAAACCGGTTCTGTGGTCATGGAACGAAATGAAATATCATTTGGGCAAAAACTGCGTGTAGATTTTAGTGGGAAGGCTTCGGGTGTTTACTTCATAACCATTGAGTCAAGTGACCAGATATTCAAAAAGAAAATCATTCGCATCAACTAGTACACCATAACACAATACACCAATATAGGTCAGCCCTCTGTACGCAGAGGGCTTTTTATATGTTGATAATCAGTAAGTTGTGTTTGCATTTTAATTTTTATTGAAATTTTCGCTCCTACGAGGGTTACCTCTTTTAATCGTGTCTATTAAGTAGTGTAACAAGTAAAAAATAACACTATGAGAAAGCTTAGAATATGCGTTGTGGTGATGCTATTATCCATGAAGGCATCGGCCAAATTCGAAACCATGTATGTAGGGCAATACGACCAAAACCAACCAAATACACTAGTGCTGGAGTCGCGGTTTAGCGAGGCACAAATCCTTAATCCTGAGGTATCAGAACAGCTAAAGGGTAAACAGATTCATCACATCGACCTGGTGTATACCACGTATCGACTTGCGGATCACTTTAATCAAAACGGACTCAACAGCGAGCGTATCTGGAATCTAAAGAAGGTACTTCCACAAATTGAGGCAGACAAACCTACCTGGCTCTGGGTCGCACAAACCGATGCCAGTACCATTCATCAGGCGCAAAATGCGTTTCACGGTTTTGTGATCTACTATTCAGATGGTCACACCTATGAGGCAATGAGCGAGTTTTTTGAAGGTTTTCAAACGAAACCAAACCGGTATACAGCGTCCAATGAAAAAGGTGGAACGTTCACGCATGCCAGTGGTACGACCATCCACCTCGAGCCAAATTCAGTGGTTGACGCACACGGAAAACCCGTTCAGGGAGATTTTGAAATATCTTACACGGAGTTCCGAAATGCAGCAGACATCGTGTATTCTGGTATTCCAATGACGTACAACACGGGTGGCACATCGTATAATTTTAGCTCTGCAGGGATGTACGAGATTCGAGCAGAACAGAATGGTAAAGAACTTCACTTAGACAAACCCATATCCATTGATTTTAATACGACCGGTCAGGAAGAAGGCGTAGGTTTCTATCAAATGGACGACGAAACGGGTGAGTGGAAACAGTTAAAAGAAGAGGTATTTGAAGGGAACAACGAACAGCCTTCAATGGAAGAATTAGTTGAGCGTCAACCTCAAGAAGTTGAACAGGAGGACGAGCTGGAAGGGGAGGATTTTTGGTTATACTGGACGTACACCGATCACCGAAAATTTGAGTTCCCCAAATGGATGTGGGATATGCTGAAAAGGCAACTCAAGGTGGAAAAGGTATGGGACGACCGGTTTTTAGCCTATGACGATGAAACACATATCATACACATCAAACTAGAAGATACCACAACATTTAGTCATACCATAAACAGGACATTCGCCAATTTCGACCCCAGAGTGCGCGATTGGCCTATCGCAGGAAATGCAAACGGGACGCTCTTAGCGGAAAATGCAGACCGCGGACATACGTATCCAGATTTGGTAAAAGGCTTAAACTCAGAGAAATTTGGTGTGTACAATTGCGATCAGATTTATCGTATTGGGAAGCCGAAGACCATTAAGCCAAAGTATGTGGATGCCTCAACGGGTGAAGCTATTCGAGATCAGTTCGTAACCTGCGTGATCGACCTGAATTACAATGGATCGTTCAGCTTTGACCCACGAAATGTGAAGTGTAATATGGAGGGTAAAAATGTGATTTTGCTATTCACTAAAGACAAAAAGACGTACATGCTGAACGCCGATGAATTTGCCGCGTTGAACCTCAATAAAACCCATACGCCTACGATGCGAATGAAAAACATGACCGATCAACTTAAGTCGAGTAAAGACCTGAGTAGATTACTAAATATCTGATGGATGGATTTTTAGGTTGATAGGGCATCGCGAGAGCGGTGCCTTTTTTATATCAGGATAAATGCCTGAGGTCAATACACCCGGTCGGAAAAGATTAGGAAGAAATATTGTAACCTTAGAACTGTCCTGGTTTTACTATTAATGCTCTGATAATCAACGCCTAAGTGCTTCGGTCGCTAGGCGTATCCCTGATTTCAGGGATATGTTGTTTTCACGGATTTGGGTGATAAAACAGGTAAAATGTGACCCCACCTTTGAAGTGTTCAAAAACAAAAATTATGAAGACACTTACATCAACAATTGCCTTAATCATTCTAACAACGGGTCTAACCATCGCTCAAAATGCCACATTGAAAACCAATGAAATTGCGATCAATCTGGAAGTGGAAGATGGGATGACCACCGTTTTCTGGTCATCGAACCGTGAAGTAAATACGAGTTATTTTATCATCGAAAAATCGGTAAATGGCAAGGCATACACTGCTCTGGGAACACGAGCTGCAGGAGGCTCAACGCATCAGGCGGAAACCTATTCGTTTGAGGATGTAGCCAGCGATTCTGCCTTAGCTCAATATAGAGTAACACTTGTATGTATGGATGGTTCCAGGTATTCTGTTCAAACCGCCAATTTCCATACACAGGGTTTAGCAGAGGTAACGATACATTGATCATTATCTATTAGATTTGAGAAGAACGAATAACTAAAACCCTAATACGTATGTCTAATATAGCACCACAAAAAATCGGATCATTTGTCCTTGAAGCAAGTTACCAGACCGATAAACATTATTTATTCGGATGTGTAGCCTTACCCTACGCTCCAGAAGTCCACATTGAGTTTCATGGAGAAAATGTAATTGTAGGTACAGAAGGTGAGGTGCTGATAATGGAATATACCTACCAGTACACCGATGGAGATCCGGCGCCAGATGCCCCCATTGTATCGTACGCAATTCCTCCCATACTATTGCCCAAAGGCGAGCATGGCGTGGTGAAGCCTGACTTCATAGCTATTGCAAACAAGGATAAAACGGAATATCGAATTAAAGGGGCTGTCAATAAAGGGACAGCTACCCGACTTGACGAAGACCCGGGAAATCCTAATGCACTTTACTTTGCGCGAAACAAGGCATTCAAGTTTAAGCCAACGGATAATTCACCGGAGGACATTTTTATCTTCTTCATAGCAGTGACCACGGACTTTAGTCGAACGCTGAGTTACCAGCAAAATGCGCAGATCATGGACCTGTATCTCGGAAATCCTACGAGCAGTGGTAGTGAGAACTATGCATCTGTAGTACTTGCTAAAATAGACGCTGCGCAACAAATCAATAATGCCGTGCTTTCAGGGGTTTCGGCACCTGTAGCCAATTATAGCACAGCGGTGGATTTTTACCCCTTTGGTACGGTGCAAGCTGGAGAAAGTAGTGTATGATAAAAGGGCGGATTCCCTTTTTATTTATTGTCCTGTGTTTTCATCAGGTCCTTTGCTTCGCAAGCGATTCTGCTTCTATAATGGACAAGGTCTATTCTGCGTATGAGATGCAGGAAACAGATCTGGATCAGGCATTGAAACTGGGCCATGAAATCATTCTGGAGTCGGAGGATATTGGTTTTAAAAGAGGCGTTGCCTATGGCTGTCTGCGTGTTGGTGATGTGCTTAGCGTAAAAGGTTATTTCGATTCAGCCTTGACCTATACACAGCGTGCTTATGCCATAAGGGTTGACCTGAAGGATGAAGCAGGTGCTTCAAATGCCGCTAGTATTCTAGGACGAATATTTTATACAAAAGGGGAAATAGATACGGCAACTATGTGGTATCTCGATGCCATTCGAATGGCAGAAAAGATAAACGATACGGTACAACGGATTTATGCGAACATCGATTTGGCCGATATGCAGTATGAGCATCAGATTAAGGATTCAGCGCTCCGTCGATATGAGTCGGCTTATGAATTGGCTATACACTATGGCCGCGACGGCTTTGTGCCATTTGCCAGTGGTGCTCTGGGTCGGTATTACCTCAATGAGGAACACTATGATTCTGCACTTACATACTTAAATAAGAGCTATGATGGGTATGTAATTCTTGGAAACGTGGAGGAAATTGCTATTGCGCAGAACAATATTGCCTTGTGTTACGTCAGCCTCGAACAATTCGAAAAGGCCCTTTCTAATTTTGAACAAGCACTTGCTAAATATGTGTCGTTAGGGTTAGAGGATGACGTAGCCCTGGCGTATTACAATATTGGTTTTACGCATTATCAGCAAGGCAATCATGACTCAGCTGTGTTTTATGTAGAGAAAGCAGTGAAGATCGCTGAGCATATTTCCAACATAGAGCGGCAGCTTTGGGGGCATAAACTGCTTTCAAGTTCATACGCTAGTCTTGGTGATTATCAGGAGGCCTATGAACACCGTCTATCGTATTCAACTCTTTCAGATTCTATTTTAGATGCACAAAAGCTCACCAGCATAGCAGAAATGCAGATCAAATATGAAACTGAAAAAAAGGTCCAGGAAATTGAGCTTCTTAATGCCAAAAATAAAACGGAGCAGACACAAAAATGGCTGTTCCTTGCTCTTGGGGCATTGGCTTTATTAGCCCTGTTTGTTCTTGGGTTTTATTACGTGCAACGCGGAAAAACGGCGCGGAAGAATGCATTAATTGCTGATCAAAAAATACAAACACTTATCGACGAGCAAGAGATTAAAACATACAATGCCATGTTGGAAGGACAAGAGGAAGAACGCATACGAATATCCGCCGATTTGCACGATAGGTTGGGTAGTATGTTGTCAACCATTAAGTTGATGTTCAGTGCTTTAGGTGAAAAAATAGACAAAGCACAGGAAGAGAACAAAAAACAGTTAGATAAAGCCAATCACCTGATCGATCATGCTTGCGATGAAGTACGCCGTATATCACACAACCTGGGTACAGGCATGGTGGCCAGCTTTGGATTGGTTAAGTCGTTGGAAGAACTGTGTGAAAGCATTGATCAAACAGGTAAACTCAAGTGTACGTTTGCTAGTCACAACATGACGGAGGCCCTGCAACTCAACACTGAAATCGAAATCTACCGTATCGTTCAGGAAGCGGTGAACAATGCAATTAAACATGCCAACGCACAGCGCATCGAAGTACAAATCAACCGAATTGAGGATGAGGTGAATGTACATATTACCGATGACGGCAAAGGGTTCAACGTTAATGAAAAACTGCAAAGTGATGGAATGGGACTGCTCAGTATTCAGAAAAGGGCAGAGAAAATAGGCGGACAATTACACATCGATTCTTTTGTAGGTAGAGGCACTACACTTATTATTGAGATACCAATGGCACAAGCATGATTCGAGTTGTAATTGTAGATGATCACCAGATGTTTATCGACGGTATTAAAGGCCTGTTGTCGAGTAAAGATGAGATAGATGTTGTTGGGGAGGCAAACGACGGTGTAGGCTTAATCGACCTTCTGGACTCTGTAGCTGTTGACGTGGTTTTACTGGATGTAAATATGCCAAAGATGGATGGCTTTGAAGCCTTAAAGCACGTGGTAACAAAACATCCGAATACACGTGTGCTTATGCTTACCATGCACGATACGCGCCATTACATTGAAAAACTGATTAAGGCTGGAACTCAGGGCTATGTATTAAAAAATACCGGTGTTGATGAGTTAGAGTTGGCGATTAAAACAATTCATAAAGGGGAGGTGTATTACAGCGCCAAAGTGACGCAGCGTATCATGGAAGGCCTTCAACAGAAGAACAAGATTGAACGTGAAATGGGCAACGTTTCATTAACCGACCGTGAAAAGGACGTTTTAAAGCTAATTGCTCAGGAATTCACAACGTCTGAGATTGGAGAAAAACTGTTTATCAGCCATCACACGGTTGAGTCGCACCGCAAGAATCTAATCAGTAAGCTTGGAGTACGCAGTGCAGCAGGATTAGTGAAGTACGCTGTGCAGATGGGCCTGGCTGATTAAACAATTCAACAATTTATCAATTCAACAATGCAGCAACGCCAGCTAGTTTAACTTGCTCCCTTGCTCCCTTGCTCCCTTGCTCCCTTGC
>DIYD01000205.1:0-629 GCA_002428905.1 Bacteroidetes bacterium UBA6063
AAACGTCAAACATCGTTCGCCTCAGTCTACGTTTATCCATTGGTAGATGATACAATTGAGATCAACGTGAGTCCGGCAGATATCACCTGGGATACCTTCCGAAGTAGTGGTAAAGGTGGTCAGAATGTAAATAAGGTTGAAACTGCGGTGCGGTTGAAACACGAACCTTCCGGATTGGTGATTGAGTGTCAACAAGCTCGTTCGCAACTACAGAATAAGGAATTAGCTATGCGGATGTTGAAATCGCAGTTGTACGAATTAGAATTACGTAAGAAAAATGAGGCTCGTGCGGAGATTGAATCAGGTAAAATGAAGATCGAGTGGGGGAGTCAGATTCGGAACTACGTGATGCAGCCCTATAAACTGGTCAAAGACGTTCGTACTAATTACGAAACCAGCAATGTGCAGGCGGTTATGGATGGAGATTTAAACGAGTTCTTTAAGGCGTTCTTACTATTGAATAGCAATAAAGAAAACGAAAGCTAAACTCAAACTTAAGAGGAAATTCAACCTCAACCATTTACATCTAAAAATCTAAATATCTTGTAGTCTATATATCTGACTCATATTACCTTTGCATTATCTACTCAAAAGAGTAATTGCCCAGGTGGTGGAATTGGTAGACACGC
>DIYD01000205.1:705-7104 GCA_002428905.1 Bacteroidetes bacterium UBA6063
AATTGGTAGACACGCCATCTTGAGGGGGTGGTGGCCTTATGGCCGTGCAGGTTCAAATCCTGTTCTGGGCACTACATGATCGATGGGTCAACGCATGGGTAAATGAGTTCAGAATCAAACGTGTTTGATTTCCGAAATACATTTGAATGTGAGACCGCGAAGCAGCTATAAACATTGATCCACTTCATTTCTTAAAGGGCAAGGTTTCATTCGTCCTGTCTTGTATCCTCTTTTTAGGTTGAAGTAGAACATTATCAGAACCAATCAGCACACAGTTGCGTTGTATCAGACCACATTCGTAACGATTATCATTTTCTCATATACACATCTCAACATTTACACATTAACCCAATTGTTACATTGGTTAATTGCTTCATTGTTTAATTAACTTTGGCGCCAATGAAAAAGATACTTTACCTCCTTACGATCAGTCTTTTAGTAGTATTAACATCCTGTTCAGGCCCTGAAATCCCTGATTTTAAGCGCGTTGATAACATCCGAATTCATGGAATTCAAGGGAATGTGTATACCATAAAAGCCGATGCGGTTTATCATAATCCGAACAGCATGGGAGGTGATTTAACCGGAATGGATATGATCATTTATGTCGATGGTAAAGAAGTGAGTCAATTGGAACAAACCAAACAGGCTGTGATTCAACCCGAATCCGATTTCACCGTCCCCATTGTATTTGATGTGGATATGGAAAAGCTTCTCGACAAAAAAGAGGGTTTTCTGAAAGGTGTGTTCAACAAGTTGTTAAAGGACAAGCTAGAGGTACACTATAAAGGCAATCTCCATGTGAAATTCCTCAACGTGGAGTTTAAGGTTCCAGTTGATTATACCGAAGAAGTCTCGCTACTCAATGTAGAATAGCTACATCTTTGTGAAACGAATGGGTGCATAACCTTCGAAGTCCAGTATATATATCCCACTGGGCAATGTCGACACATTAATTTCCCGAGTTTGTTTTAGTACGTTGGTTAAAAACTCTTTCCCAGTGAGATCATATATACGATAGGAGGATGTACTTACTTCATCACCCAACAGGGTAATGGTGTTTGTAGTAGGGTTTGGGGCAATTATTATGTCTGATTTCCGCACCAGTTTAATCGAAGCATTGTCGTCCACCACTCGGATTGGGATTGCAATTGTGTCACTACAACCATTGGTGTCTGTTCCTATGATATTGGCCTGATAACTGCCAGCCATTGAATAAGAATGGAGCACAGAGTTCATATTTGATGTTTTACCATCACCAAAATTCCAGGTATGACTTGCCAGGTTTTGCGAGGATTGCGTAAATCTAAATTCGTTATTGGACAACGTACTACTGATGGTATCTACCTTGACATCACCTGGGTTGAATGGGGCACTTATCCGATAGGTTCGTACTGCAGTATCCGGACAATATACACCATTGTGGTTTACTTGTCGTGTTATGATTAACTGAACCCTGATAATGCCTTTTTGCGTAGTACCAAATGCAAAATCTTTGCTTGCGGCCTGAGCACCAATATTTGTTGTCCAGGAATACCAGGAACGATCCCAAGGTCCATAGCTTGGAGAGCCTGGGACGGTGGATGTGTTACTTAGCTTAAAAGAATCCAG
This sequence comes from Bacteroidetes bacterium UBA6063, assembly GCA_002428905.1. Classification (GTDB taxonomy): domain Bacteria; phylum Bacteroidota; class Bacteroidia; order NS11-12g; family UBA9320; genus UBA987. The sequence goes on from DIYD01000205.1 coordinate 2,317, forward strand.
GCTTGTTGTACATCGCAATGTATCAGCCGCAGAATGATACGTGGGGTCGAGGTGAAATTCTACGTTATATGGAATGACAACTGTATCAATTTTTGTGGTGGAGGCCTTACAGCCACTTTGAGAGGTGACTTCAAGTTTCACCGAAAACAGACCACCGGTTGTGTAAGAGTAACTTACGTCTTTGGAAGTGTCTGTACCCACACCAGGAATTGTCCATTTGTACTGCAATTTATCCCCTAAAGGCCCAATGGACGAATTCATTTGAGTGTATTCGTTACCGGTAAGGCATTGGGTGACCTGATTTGTCGTGAACTGGGCAATAATTCGTTCGGTTGTGAAGTTAATTTGCGCATAACCACCTGTACTTAGGTACAAGAAAGCTCCTGAGTTCATGTTATACTCAAAGACATAAACATAGTATACATGGCCGGTTTTCAGACCCGTAATCTGAACGCTGTTTCCCTTGCCATTGAGCACACAATAGGCATTATTGTCAACCTGCATTCCGGTTCCGAAATGAGGGTGACCGTTATAAGAACGCCCATCAATCGGTGTACTGGAGAGCGGTGAATTTTCCGATACCCATACCACCCTGTCCGAGCCATTGCCATTGGTCCAGGTTAACACAGCATCATGACAGCTTATCTGATTGGCGGTCAGGTTACTAGCGTGCACAGTAGGGTGCTGGGCGTGAGAAAAAGAAATAAAAGCGCAACAGAAAAATAAAACGGTAAAAAGATGTCTAGTCATTAGGTTTAAAATCAACAGGTTATCTAATAGACACATAAATCCGTGATTTTGCTGCAACCCAAATTGGCTAAAATCAAGCCGAAGGCCTTAAATCACTGAGGTTCAGCGTGGTTTTACAACTTTATAAATCGAACGGGAGCGTAACCTTCGATCTCAAGTATGTAGACTCCTTTCGGTAATGTTGAAACGCTTATTTTTCGAGTTTGATCGAGTACACTGACTAAAAACGCTCTCCCATTTAAATCATAAATTCGGTAAGAGGGTGTACCGGGCTCATCACCCAGAATAGTTGCGGTATGCGTTGCTGGGTTCGGAGAAATGACTAAATCCGATTTGTCAATTCCATTAACGGATAAGCGATTATCTCCAAACACAGTAATCTTGAAGGGTATCGAATCTGTGCAGCCATTGGTGTCTGTACCAATGACATAACCATTGAACCATCCTTCTTTCGAATACGAGTGGGTCGCGGTGTCAAGAGTCGATGTTGTTCCATCGCCAAAATTCCATGTAAGGCTGACAATATTTTGGGAATCATGCCAAAACCTGAACGTATTATTGGTAAGTGTATCGCTTATCGTGTCGACATGAATTGCTTGCGACTTAAATGGTGTGCTGATTTTGTACTGTTTAACCATTGTGTCCATGCACCCGTCAAGTAGGCCTACCCGACGTGACGTTACCAGTTGTACCCGTATTGGTCCAGCTTCCTGCGTGTTTACCGAGTAGTGTGTAGATTGACTACGATGCGGTGTCAAATTTGTAGACCAGTAATACTGTATTCGATCGAAAGAGGGGTAAACGGCATTTTGAGAAGGTGTAGAAGTGTTCTTCAGTCTTATGTACGTTGGGAACGGTCTGGGTTCTTTACAAAATAGGGTGTCACCGACGTTGTGAAATGTAGAATCAAGCATAAAATCTGCAGTATAGGGAACAATAACCACCTCCGTGCTTGTCATGGAATCAATACATCCGTTGGAAGATCGGACCTCAAGTTTAACTCGGTACTCTCCACCTTCTTTGTATGAATAAATGAGTTCTTTAGCCGTGTCTGAATATACGTGTCTGCGACGCCCGTAGTCGGTTATGTCCCATTGATAACTTAACGTTTCACCTGCAGGCCCTGTTGAATTATTGGTATGCGTGAATTTATTACCCTCAAAGCACTGTGCAATTGACTCGTTGGTGAATTGAGCTGTTACCCGGTCGGTTGTAAAACTGTCAGTCGCGATTTGACCAGAGCTTAGATACTGGTAGTTACCCGTGATGTTGTACTCGTAAACATAGAAGTAGAAGGTATATCCAGATCTTAGGTTAAGGACTTTAACCGAATCTCCAGAACCGTTATAAACGCAATACGCCATGCCTTCTGGACTGCCAAATCCCCAAACCGGGTGTGGGTTATATCTGGCGCCATCGTAAGGTGGATTGGTCATTGGCGAGTTGAGTGCGGCAAACACCACACGATGCGAACCATTTCCTTTTGTCCACCGTAAGGTTACATCGGTACAATTAGCCGCATTGATGGTCAGATTGGAAGCGTTCATCGAGGGTTTTTGTGCCAACGTGAAAGTAAAAATAGCGCAACAGAAAATACAGACGAAAATGAGATGCCTGGCCATAAGGTTTAATATCAATTAGTTACCTCATAGACACACAATCTTCAGATAGGTTGCGCGAAAAAGTCGCCAATGCTACTATAAGAAACCAGACTACAGGTTAGGATTAATTAACCTTATATCTTACACCCATGGTGTCTAACGTGTTTAACCAGTTGTTATTCACATCAATTTTATATCCCGATGAAAACAGGTCTACCTTGTACTTGTCGCTTACGTCTGCAACTTCGAACATTAAGGTGGCTGAACCCTTTTCATTCGTTGCCAACTGGTGTAAGGTGTTTACCAGGTTGTCATTAATCTGTTCCAAGGGCAAAACAAGTGTCAAGCTTTCCAACAGTTTGTTTCGGATGTCGTGTAAGAAGTCAATGTGATTAATTTTAACCTCTTTCACGTTTTGGTCGTAATACCTGCCCTGAATTTTGGCCGTGACGAACAACATGGAATTTGGTGCCAGATAACCTTTAAACTTCGCATAGTCATCACCAAACAAGGCAAATTCATGTGATCCGGTAAAGTCCTCTAAAACGAAGATACCGAAGGCCTTACCGTTCTTGGTAATTCGGCTCTGGTGTGAGGTTACAATACCACAAAACTTTAATCCTGATTTCGAACCAATATTGTCAAGATTGCTCAATTCATCCAGACTGGTGTTGCAAAATATCTCAATATCCTTTTTGTGATTGTCCAGCGGGTGTCCGGAGATGTACATACCAATCAGTTCCTTCTCGCGGTTCAACTTCTCCATTTTATTCCACGGTTCAACTTCCGGGAATTTCGGTTCACTCAACGAAACGTTTGAATCGCCTCCAAACAGGGATGCTTGTGCCGTGGCCTGCTGCGCCTGATACGAGTTGCCAAACTTGAGTGCCAACTCAATACCACTCATTTGATCACCTACTTTCTCTGCTAATAGCGCTCTGTGGTACCCCTCAAACTGATCAAAGCCTCCGGTAAGCGCAAGCCCCTCTAATGACTTTTTATTCACTGTTCTTAGGTTAGCCCGTTTCGTCAGATCAAATAAGTTTTGATATGGCCCATTGGCATTTCGCTCGCGAATAATCTCTTCTGCAGCTGCTTCTCCAACCCCCTTAATGGCGGCCATACCCACACGAATGTTCCCTTCCTGGTTTACAGAAAACGAGAGCAGGCTTTCATTTACATCCGGACTTAACACCTCCAGTTTCATGTTTCGACACTCCTCCATAAACAAGGTAAGCTTCTTAATATCGCTCATGTTATGTGTAAGTACCGAGGCCATATATTCGGCAGGGTAATGCGCCTTCAAGTAAGCCGTCTGAAAGGCTACTACCGAATAACACGTGGCGTGACTTTTATTAAACGCATAAGCCGCGAAAGCTTCCCAGTCCTTCCAAACTTTCTCCATTACATCGGGCTCATGACCACGTTCCTTCGCACCTTCGATAAACTTGGGTTTCATCTTATCGATGATGTCCTTTTTCTTTTTTCCCATTGCCTTACGCAGACTGTCGGCCTCACCCTTCGTAAAACCGGCCAGTTTTTGCGAAAGCAACATCACCTGCTCCTGATATACGGTGATACCGTATGTTTCTTCCAGGAATTCTTTCATGTCCGGGTCGTCATAGGTAATCTCTTCCCTTCCGTGTTTACGGTTGACGAAATTTGGGATGTATTCCAGCGGGCCAGGGCGGTACAATGCGTTCATAGCAATTAAATCTTCGAATTTGGTTGGTTTCAACTGTCGAAGATATTTCTGCATACCATCACTCTCAAACTGGAATATTCCAATGGTGGCTCCCCGTTGGAAAAGTTCAAATGTCTTTTCATCGGTTAGCGGAATTTCATCTGGATCGATTTCTATACCGTGTCGATTTTTGATGTGTTCGATGGCATCTTTAATGATGGACAAGGTACGCAAACCAAGAAAGTCCATTTTAAGTAACCCGGCGTCTTCAACCACGCTGTTGTCGAACTGGGTAACCAACAGGTCCGAATCTTTGGCTGTGGTGACCGGAATCAAATTGGTGATTTCCTCGGGAGTAATAATCACCCCACAGGCATGGATACCCGTATTACGCACCGAACCCTCGAGCATGGAGGCCTGCTGCAATACCTGCGCCTCAAGGTCCTTACCTTCTGCAATCTTTCGAAGTTCTTCCACCTGACCCATCTGATCAGCATTCAACTTTTGCTTCAGATTTTTCAAGTCGGCATTAAAGACCTTGTCCAGTGAAATATCCGGAACCTTTTTGGCGATTTTATCGACCGCAGGTAGAGGTAAATCCAATACCCGGCCAACATCACGAATCGACGATTTGGCTGCCATCGAACCGTATGTGATGATCTGGGCTACGTTATTGCGTCCGTATTTGTCAATTACATAGTCGATTACCTTACCCCGACCAACGTCGTCAAAGTCGATATCAATATCGGGAAG
>DIYD01000205.1:7177-7310 GCA_002428905.1 Bacteroidetes bacterium UBA6063
AAGTCGATATCAATATCGGGAAGCGATACCCGCTCAGGATTCAAAAAACGCTCAAACAGGAGGTCATACTTGATTGGATCTACATTGGTAATCCCATTACAGTATGCAACAGCAGAACCAGCGGCAGAACCCC
>DIYD01000022.1 GCA_002428905.1 Bacteroidetes bacterium UBA6063
CAGAAATCACCTTTAAGCTTGCATCCTTTCGTTCGCCTGGTACAAGTTTCCCTTTCCCGAAAACGACTACGGATTCATAATTTAGTGAATGGTGAAATGCAGAACGTGCTAAAACCAACCCGTTCACCTGAGCTACAGAAATACACATATCCTGACCGGTTTCCAGTTCCGTCATAAGCCGACTAACCGATGCTCCGTGGATGTACAACTTGTTTTCCTTTCGGCCATACATCATTGGAATAACTACCGGTACACCATTATGTGTGATACCAATGTGACCCATGAAATGGCGGTCCAGGATTTCATAAATCTCCTCCCGATCGTAAATCCCTCGTTTTGGAGACCGTTTAACTGTGTTCTTCGACGTTTTATTCATTGACTCTATAGTACAAATATGTGTTCAAAATGGCGGAGCAAATGCATACCTTATCGCTTGTTTTATGTCAAATAGAAATGTGGGCCTCTTTGGTGAGTTCGTATCGATTTACGAATTGAAGAAAGTTTATTGGCCCAGGAATACATTCGTACTGTTTAACGTAAACAAAACCAAGCGCTTGTAATACCTTATTAGGAGATGGGTTTAGAGCATATGGTTCGCAATACAGGCGTTCTAAATGGAAAAGCTCAAAATACTCGTTTAAGGAAAGTGGAACGAATTTTTTAGCCAATCCACCATGTCTTCTGTTTGTATTCCAAATGTGTAAATGCATGTATGCATGATCCTTATACTCGATCTTGTTGATGTTGGTATGGCCAACAGGAATATTGTCGATCAGCCAAATGAGATAATAGAGCTTCTTTTCTGCATACGGTTTATTTAGTTCGTTTTCAATTTGATTCATCCAGGTTTCCCGATCGGGTAGTTTGTCTACATCCACACCCATTCTAATTAAGTGTTCGAGGTCAGCCTTAAGAAAATAATCCACGACTAAAGGGATATCGTCTCGATTTAGTTCTCGAATACGTAATTGTTCTGTAAGTTCTTTGAGATAAACCCAATACGTTTTTCCGTACAGCTCAAAATCATGCTGTTGCCGAAAGCCCATATGTTCATAAATGCTCCGGGCCGCATCCATAAACTCAGAGGTATGCAAGGCAATAAACCGCTCCTTATTATCTCGTGCCTGATCGATGCAAAGCCTGGTTAACTGTTTTCCAATGCCTTTACCACGGTAGTTCGGGTGAACACCTAAATAACGGATGTACGACCAGGATGTATCAAAGTAGTTGTTTTCTTCCCCGCTCGGAGCCAGAAATATCATGCCAATGATTGAGTTTCCCTCTTCAGCAATAAACACATGGCACCGATCAACGAGGTTGGATAACTCGTCTTTATCTGTAAGGAATGCATTCATCTTTTCCCAATTTGTATGGGTTAAAGCAGAGGCATACTCTCGATAAGAAGCTTGCCCCAGTGCATAGAGTTGCTCAATGTCGGTGTGCTGGCCCTCCCTATACTTCATTCCTACCTTTATTTGTCATTATTAAGCGATGTTTCCTTAAACCAGAACAAGCGTTGTGTATGGATGTACCTATGATGTGCGACAGCTTTTCCTTTTGAAGTTACACCATTGGAATAACTGCCGACAGGAAATGGTGTTTCCGGATTTCAATATACTACCGGAAGAATCGAATGCTCAGCGGATATTCGTACACCACACCTTCACTTGCCTTAACCCCACCAATAATGGTAAATACAAAGGAGCAAATGACAACCGCGATTAGAAGCGGTATCCCAATTAACAGCAACATGAGAAAGATGCTCAAAATGACGTAGATGAAACTTGAAAGCATCCAGTTCATCACATTTTTACCGTGTTCATCAACTAAATTACTGTGTTCCTTATTGGAGGTCCACATAACAATTGGGAGTATGATTCCTGCAAACGGCACGATGAAACCGGCAAATTGGGAAAAGTGGAGTAAGGTACAAAACTGATTGACTTCCATATTCCAGGGACGAAACTCGTTCTGCACTTCTTCAATTTCAGAAGAAGTCGGTTCAATGGGTTGGTTGTTTTCTGTCATATTCCAAAGATATGATCAAATCCATCATGTCCTAAAATGCTGGTAGACGAATTGCTTGTATCGATCTAAAAGTGCTTCGAAACGGGGCTCAGAACAAGGAGTATTGGTAGTTGACGTCTATAAGATCACCACAGTATTACACACTGCGTTCAAAAATCTTTTGCTGCTTGACTTCGGTGAAATTGAGTCCAAGATAAAATGCGTGGGCTTGTTCGCGTTTGAAGTTGCAGCGAACTCTTGTCATCGAATAATCTGGGAATCGACTTTCTAGATGTTTTATGAGTGAACGAGCGATGCCCTGTTTTCTGTGCTTCGGGTCTACGATTAATCCTCCGATCTCAAGAAAAGGATTGGAGGTTAAGCGCAAGGAAATGAAGCCATGTATATAACCAACAATACGTTCATCCATCTCCGCAACTAAAATACAATGATTCGAGTCTTCTGTGATGCGTTCAATCTGAGACCGGAATTCCGTAATCGATAGGTTTGACCCCATTTGACGAATTAATTCAACAAGGTCAATAGCATCTTGGTGCTCGATGTGTCGGATCAAGAATTCAGTTTGTTTCATGATTCGATAGTGCTCAGGTATTCGATGGCTTCTGGTTCGTTATGGTCAACAGCAGTCTGCACATAATGCATTCCATCCGCTTTATGCCCAAGTTCAATCAGAAATTGTCCGTAGTATAAGTCTAAGAGGTCAACACGTACGGTTTGCAATTCATATGCCTCCTTAAAACGCTCGCCGGCCTCATTGAGTTCTCCTTTTTTCCAATGATAAAGGGCATAATTACGTGCAGTATATGCCGGGTCATTGGTGGGTATTAATGATGCCTTTTCAAGCAGTTGTTGCGCCTCGTTTAGGTTCCCCAATACGATATGTACATAGCCCAGGTTGTCGGTAGCAAAACCAAAATTGGGCAATGTCGAACGCGATTGCTCGAAATGTACTATGGAATTCTCATAGTCACGTAATCGAAGATAGCAGTAGCCAATATTGTTCTGCGTATCTGCATGTAAAAAATCAGCAGTTGAATAATTTAACACCTGAGAGTAGTGCACTATCGCTTGTTCAAAAGCATTCTCTTTATACAGTTTGCCGGCTGAATAATATTGAATAGCGGCCTGAATATTTCCAGATGGATCCATAGACTCAATGGGGTGTCTTTCAACAAACGCCAGGTCGATATTGAACTCCTTCAGCATATCTCCAGATAATTGATTCTTCCAATCTTCTACGCGCTTAAAATCATCGATTATGGTATAGCAGGTCAGTGCATAGGCGAATTGCTCCACGGTTATTGGAGCAACAATGCGTTGAGTTTCGGTATAAAACCCGTCAGAAGCGTACTGGTAATTATTTAGGTTGTTGCCAATGAGTACACCAAAGCCGAAATGAATCGAAGCAATGAACATCATGATCAGAACATCTTCCTGTTCAACTACATCGAGCATGTCGTTTTCAATAAACTTAACCTTGAGCAGTTCAATGATCAGAAAACGCAATAGGAGTACCGGGTTTTGGGTAATGTGATTGCTTAGATTTATGACATAACCGGTATCGGTAATTTCCAATTCGGAATCGATTATAGTGCCGTCTATTTCAAATGCATCCAAACCGCTGTCACGGATGTCTTTTATAACTTCTATAGATAATTCTACATGAGTCAGTTTCAGAAAGTTCCTCAACTCATTTCCAACGTTATTCAGGTGTTTGTGTGGATCCGAATGATTGTACTCCTTTGTGTCATATCGAAATTGATTGCGATCAAGGTGTGGATGGCCAAAGGTCTGAATAAGAAAGGTAATGGTTTGTTCAATCCATAACCTCATGTCTTCGATTACGTCTGGTTCGGTTCGGTTTGATTTGAATCTAAAGAAAGGCATGCCTAAAACAAGTTATGGTTCAGGCGTCCAAGGTATTATTTTAAAGTAATAGTGCAAAACTATTGAACGGGTTCTACGATGGCTGCATTGATCTCAGCATTGTTGTATTTAATGGTGTACAATGTATTGTCAACGTCGATTAGTGCTTGGTAGGGAGCAGGGATTATGGCATCGTTCGTCGGAAACCAGGTTGTTTTAACCTCATGATTCGGTAGTAGAAATAAACCTTCTTCCGATCCAACAGTTGAGAAGCGAGTTACATTGCCTTTCCATACGTTCAATCCGGTTTCAGATCGCAGGTAAGACTGAGTCGTGGCAATATCTGTTGTCGGTGTTCCAATTTCATTAACACAGAGTACGTTGTTGATGTCAAAGGGTTTGTCAGATTCAAGGTCAAGACCATTACGTACGATCATTTCTGCAATGTTTCCACTGGCATCGTAGAAGTAAAACGAATCTGCATTCCATGAATCAAAATGCACGGTTTTTTGTCCGGGTTCTATGTCTAAGATGGAAGTACGTTGCTGCATCCACGCCAGCGCTGCAGGCAATTGATTGCGCGGTATCAAAAAACAATAATGGTAGCGGTATTGTACATCTGACCGCTGAAAAGTGAGTTGCGACCACCCAATTTTTACGGTGAAACTATGTTGATCTTGATGTACTATGTTAAACCCAAGTGTTGTGCCGTAGAACGTTTTTTCTTCTTCCAGTTTATGTGTTTGTAGGGTGAGTTTTTTGATGCGCATAGCCAATTCTTTGAGAACAAAGTACTCCAATAGCCAAATCAAAGTCCAATATTATATCACAATAGAGTTATAGTGTGGGGCTATGCGAGTTTAAAATAGTATTAGTTGTATAGATAAGCGTAGGCATTCAACGACGTGGCAATAATGAGCCAAACCAGGTAAGGTGCAATAAGCACCGACTTCGACTGCAGTTGAGATTGATAATTAAGCAGTAGGAAACCTACAACGAGCGAAAGAGCAACAATTACCATCAGGGCTAGGCCAATGTTGTTGTAGTAAAAGAATGTTGGGTTCCAGACCACATTTAATATCCATTGCAGACAGAACAACCCCAGTACTATTTTCTTATCAACGGACTCTTGCCATAAATAAGCCATGTAGAATGCGAAGCAAATCATTATGGTCGTCCAGGCAAATCCGAATACCCAGCCCGGAGGCGTCCAGGGTGCCTTATTTAGATTCGCATACCATTCACCAGGCACGCCTTTGCCAGTGAACAATCCACCAAGGCCCAGTGCACCAAAATTAATTAACAGAAAAAGCAGTGTTCGAAAAACCATCCTAATACGTTTATGAAAAAATCAAATAATATTATACGCTTATTTGTATGGGATGGTTTTAAGTATATGTTCAATGGTTTGTAATCGAGCTGTTGACTTCTTGTTTGCGTCGATAATATTCCAGGGAGCGAGTTCGGTATTTGTGGTTTCGAACATGCGTTCCTTGTACGTCGTATAATCCTTCCATAGCGCCTGAGCTTTCTTATCTACAGGAGTTATTTTCCACCGCTTTAACGGATTGTTTTTAATGTCTTCAAATCGTCTGGCTTGCTCTTTTTTTGAAATGGATAAGTAGAACTTGATCAGGTATGTGTCGGACTGGATCAACATCTTTTCAAAATCGTTCACCTGCGACATGAAGATTTCATATTCCTTATCCGTACAAAAATTGTTGACCGGTTCTACTACTGCACGGTTATACCAGCTGCGATCAAAGAATACGATTTCTCCGGGTTTTGGTAATTCATGGATATAACGTTGAAAGAACCATTGTTTCTTCTCATCTTCAGTAGGGATGTTCAAGGCTACGATTCGAAAATGACGTGGATTTATATACTCTGTGATTCTTCTTATAGCGCCACCCTTACCTGCAGCATCACGACCTTCGAACAGGATCACCGCCTTCTTTTGGTGCTTGATGATCCAGTTTTGGAGCTTGATGAGTTCTTCCTGACTTTTTCTCAACGCCGTAACGTATTTCACTTCTTCCAGCGCTTTATGGATGTTCGTTTTTTTACTTCTCAGAAGTGCATATAACCCGTTTTTGGAGTTCAGTAATTCGACTTCCTCGGTCGTTAATGTATCTAGTTTTATTGCTGTGTTGCTCATGTCTCTTCTTAAATATCTATTTGAACTGCGCTTCTGTGGTATCGCATAATTACGTTTGGATCTGGCAATAGTGAAATTCCGGTTTCTCCTTTGCCTTCATAGTCAAATTGTGAAAGTACATAGCGCATACTCTCTAATCGGGCTCGTTTTTTATCATTGGTCTTGACAATGATCCACGGACAGAAATTGGTATGCGTTTTACTAAACATCAATTCCTTGAAATGCGTGTAACGATCCCAAAGCTCCTGTCCTTTCATGTCAACCGGACTAAACTTCCATCGCTTCAGTGGGTTGCTCAGGCGCGCATCGAAGCGCTTCTTTTGTTCTTCTTTGGAGATCGAAAACCAAAACTTGATGATTTTTAAATTGTCCTCATGCAGCAAGTGCTCGAATTCGGGTACCTGCACCATGAACTGATTGTATTGATCCTGGGAGCAGAAATTCATAACGGGTTCCACCACAGCACGGTTGTACCAGCTTCGATCAAAGAATACAACCTCACCCGGATTGGGCAACACTTTGATATACCGCCGGAAGTACCACTGACCCATTTCTACTTCAGTTGGCTTGGTT
>DIYD01000024.1 GCA_002428905.1 Bacteroidetes bacterium UBA6063
ATTGGAGTGAGCAACATCATGCTAATCACTGTGCAGGAGCGCACAAAGGAAATAGGCATACGAAAGTCCATTGGAGCCACACCATTCTCCATCGTGGGCATGATTGTGCAAGAATCGATCTTTATAACCAGTTTGTTTGGTTACATCGGACTTTTCCTTGCGGTTGTGTTGCTGGAATTGGTTGCTAAGGTTGTGCCGAGCACGGGAGCGGTAATTGCAAATCCTACTGTGGAATTCAAAACAGCATTACTAGCCTTACTAGTATTAATTATAGCAGGAGGATTAGCAGCCTTCATTCCATCGCTGAAGGCATCTAAAATAAAACCGGTTGAAGCGCTTTCGGCCGACTAATTACTTATCTTCTAAACCGTAGTGGCCTGCATACGACTTGAGCTGTTTGCGCAGTCGACGCTTTGCCACGAAGATACGGGTCTTCACGGTTCCAATTGGAATGTCAAGCTCTTCGGCAATCTCGTGGTATTTGAAGCCTTCCATATTCAACTCAAATGTAGTTCTTAAGTCTTCAGGTAACGTCTGAATCGCATCTTTCAGGTCTTCAGCAAGAAACTTGTTCTCGCCCTGGTTCTCCGTAACATAGCTTGTAGATGAATCCAGGAAGAAGGTATTGTCGGTAGTATCGATAAACGTGTTTCTACGAATCAAACGTCGGTAGTTGTTAATGAAACTGTTACGCATGATTGTATATAACCAACCTTTAAGGTTTGTACCTTCTTTAAATTTAGATTGATAGGTCAATGCTTTCAATAGAGTTTCCTGTACAAGATCATTGGCATCTTCTACGTTTTTTGTTAACTGAAGAGCGTAACTGTTAAGTGCAGGTTGTTCGTTGTGTATTTTGTTTTGAATGTCCATTTTCTGTTGTTTGTTCCCCAAATATATACGGATATAGTTGTATATACATCTATTTCTCTATCACAACAGTGTTAAGTTTGTTTTTGGCTATTTAACGTTCTGATTACTAGTTGTTTAAATTGCTATAAAACATTCTTATACAGCTATTCGATCGGACTATAGGGTGCAAGTATTGCGCCAGGTATTCTTTTTCGTTTGGAATGAACATTAATTAAGTAGTTTTGTCAGGTTTAATAGGAGAGTATCTGCCAAAATCGGAGAATACGTGACAAAAATGAAAATCTCAGTATATCGCAAGGCACATTTTAATGCTGCGCATCGATTGCATCGCAGTGATTGGAGCGATGAACAGAACAAAGAGGTGTTTGGCAAGTGCAATTTGCCGAACTACCATGGCCACAATTATGTACTGGAAGTAAAAATCACGGGTCCAATAGATCCGGAAACGGGCTACGTTATCGACCTTGGCAAGCTCAAAGCCATCATGAACGAAGAGGTGATTGAACGTTATGATCACCGCAATTTGAATCTGGATATCCCTGAATTTAAGGAACTTAACCCAACTGTAGAGAATATTGCTACAGTTATATTTGCCCGAATGCGGAAGCGTATTGACCAATCACTTGGGTTGGGCCTGCGCCTATATGAAACCGAACGCAACTATGTAGACATTGAGGAAGATTATGAGTAACAAAGACTGTATGGAAACGCCACTTAAGGCAGATGCATTTGCCTTATCTGACGAAGAGAAGATAGAGAAGATTGAGGATCACTTTCGTTCAATACTGGATATATTAGGTATGGACCTCACCGACGACAGCCTGGCTAAAACACCGCACAGAGTAGCTAAGATGTACGTGAAGGAAATATTCAGTGGATTGAATCCGGAGAATAAACCGGAGGTTACCTTATTCGAGAATAAATACCAATACAGCCAGATGTTGGTTGAAAAAGATATTGCCGTATTCTCTACCTGTGAACACCATCTGGTGCCAATTTATGGAAAGGCACATGTGGCTTATATCTCAAACGGTGAAGTGATCGGACTATCAAAGATTAACCGAATTGTAAAATACTTTTGCAAGCGCCCACAGGTGCAGGAGCGTCTTACAAGGCAAATCGCGGCCGAGCTCCGAAGAACGCTAAAAACCGACGATGTGGCCGTGGTAATTGATGCAGCGCACATGTGTGTTGCCGCACGCGGTGTGGAAGACGTAAATTCCACAACAGTAACTGCAGACTTAAGCGGCCAGTTTCAGAAAGAAGCTACCCGTCTTGAATTCCTGAGATACATAGGTTTCTAACACTTACACTCAATTTTTTTGGCTTTCTTTGTCCAGATTAAACATGATTTGGAGATGAGAAGAAGCTTTGTGTTGTTCTTGAGCCTGCTAACCCTTACGGCAATTGCACAGAACAAAACCGCCGAACTACGTTCATACCAGAGCAACGGCAATGAATACTACTGGAAAAACAGAGTGCCCCATGCGGGTTATTGGCAACAAGATGTCCATTATGTAATTGATGCCTATATCGACGACAAAGAAGAATCTGTTACGGCCAATCAACAGCTTACCTATTGGAATAACTCTCCAGATACACTTACAAGAGTCTATTTTCATCTGTACCAGAACGCCTTTACACCGAACTCTTATTTGTCATCCATGCGGGAAGAAGATAAGATCTTAACCACGTACGGGGTTCATGAAGCAAAAGGAAAAGGAACAGTGATTCATAAAATGGAGATCAATGGTGTTGATCACGAATACACCATAGACAACTCGATAATGATTGTGGATTTAAAACAACCTCTATTGCCAGATCATGGGTTGAATTTTCGAATCGATTTTGCAACCTATTGGGATAAAGACGATGGTGGCAACATCCGCCGACGAATGAAGACATTCCGACACGGTGGAAAAGACAACCGAGAATTTCTTCAGTTTGACGGTGTGCACTGGTATCCACGTATTTGTGTATACGACCGTAAATTTGGTTGGACCACCGATCAACATTTAGGCAAGGAATTCTATGGTGATTACGGTGTTTACGAGGTGAACCTTACGTTTCCAAATCAGTATATAGTTGAAGCTACAGGAACCTTGTTAAACCGATCGGATATGTATCCCGGCGATCTGCGTCAGAAAGTAGACATCAGTAACTTTAAGAAACCTCGAGCCGAATACTCGAACCCAATTACACCCAACGGTTCCACCAAAACGTGGCGGTTTAGAGCGGTTAACGTGCACGATTTTGCCTTTACAGCGGATCCAACATACCGAATTGGAGAAGTGATGTGGAACGGCATCCGGTGCATAGCACTTGCTCAGGAAGAACACGCACATCGCTGGCAACCTTCGGCACAATTCGTAGCCGATGTGGTTAAAACATATTCCGAAAAAGTAGGTATGTATGCTTACCCGAAGATGATTGCTGCAGACGCACGCGACGGAATGGAATATCCTATGTTAACACTTGACAATGGTAATTTTCCTGGTCATAAAGGCCTGCTTGCTCATGAGATAGGGCATAACTGGTTCTTTGGTATGGTTGGAAACAATGAAACCTACAGGGCATCGCTCGACGAGGGTTTTACCCAGTTTCTTACCGCGTTATCGCAAAAGGAAATTGACGGTGTAAACTACCGACCGAATTACCGCGATGATCAAACCGTATTTCTGGGGTATATGCTTCATGCGGTTGGAGCCAACACGGCTCGTTTGAATATTCATTCGGATCATTTTAATTCCGCAGCCCGACATGGAGGAGGATATGGTCAGGTGTATTACAAAACAGCAACTATGCTGTACAACCTGCAATATGTTCTTGGCGATGAGTTGTTCGAAAAAGCATTTAAGAATTACTTCAGCCAATGGAAAATCTGCCACCCGTACTGGGAAGACTTCAGAAATTCTATGGTACAGTACACCAAGGTTGATTTGAATTGGTTCTTTGATACATGGATTGAAGAGAACACCGTAATCGACTACGCGGTTAAAGGCGTTAAGAAGTTAGGCGATGATCAGTACGAAATCACTTTTGAACGAAAAGGCGAGCAAATGCCGATTGACTTTGCCGTTGTAGACAAAGACGGAGGTGTGCATCACTTCCATATTCCGAATACCTATTTTGTGAAGAAGACAAGTGCTAAGGTGCTTCCGAAATGGACAGGTTGGGATTTAGTCAATAGAACGTATACCGCACGCATTGTTATTCAGGGTGGAGTTAAAGACGTGGTTATAGATCCGTCGGGTCGATTGGCCGACGTAAATCGATTAAATAATACGAAGAAATTCCCAATGGTGTGGCGATATGACAACCTCAGGTACTCGCCGTTGTCGTTCCGTAAATACATTGCCAATTACCGTCCGGATTTATGGTACAATGCCATTGATGGTGTTAAAGTGGGCGCCAAAATTGGAGGAAACTACTTCAATACGAAACACAAGGTTGAAGCTCGCTTGTGGTACAACACGGGTTTAGCCTTCTCCAATCAGGCGGATAGCCTTGTGGAAGAACGCGATCCGTTTTCATATTATGTTAAATACAATACTCCATTGAGTCGGCATGCGGACTTTGATGTGGAATCGCGATGGATTGACGGTTGGATGTTTCATCAGGTCGGACTTGATCGCGAACTTCCTAAGGGTGTTTTTCAATTGCGTCTGGCAAGTGCGGATCGAAGAAACGCC
>DIYD01000092.1 GCA_002428905.1 Bacteroidetes bacterium UBA6063
GATAACGAATTACGTCTGACTTTCCGCTGATTTCAACGCTCTTTTTGAGGTTTGCGTCAACCATTCGTTCAATCTCATTGCAGAATTCAGCATAATCGGTCGAAAGGGTGTTAAAGGTATTGAACTTGACGAATGCCTTGCTCCGGTCTCCAAAATCCATCAAAACGATGTTATTGCCTAACTCTGTTGAGCATACGTAAAACTTTAGTGCGTTGCTTTTCAATTCGGAGTGGTGCTCTAAATCGCGTTCGATGCGATCCAGCAATTGCAGCAACGCATCTCGAATAAGTTTGAGCTGGATGTGATCTTCGAACAAGCCTCCTTCTTTGCAATAGACCACCTGGCGCAATGTATCATCTAACGTTTCTTCCGTCCAGATTTCCTGTTTTTGCAAGGCATGGTAGGTCGACATTAACCGGTCGGTATAGTTTAGTGAATGCTCACCCAACTGAAAACCTTCTCCAAACCGTATTCCTTTCATCCAACTCTGACCAAGTATAACCTTTTGCCAGTAAAAGACTTTGAATCTGCGCAACAAGGAATCCTGAAAGCTCTGTGAAATGGGTAACTCGCTTGCAACAAAGGTGATGCTACCATTGGACTTGCGCAGTCTTTCCAACTCCTCCGTAATTGCCATGAGATAATTACTAAATGCGTGTTCATCTTCATAGAGCCGGTTAAAATGAAAATTCCTGGATACTGGATGACCATTGATCACATCGTCTAATGAGAACTTAAAATGTTCACTGAGTAAACACAGTTCGGAAAGCGAAAACTGGCTTTGACCGCGCAACCGACGATAGGCTGTATCAATGCTGACATCTAAGATTTGAGTGAGCTCCAACGCCAACGAATTCCCTGGACCCAGTTGACGTTCCATCTGGTTAACAATCTGATTTAAAGCCTTTAGCATGCACAAAATTGATTATTCATGTGCGAACGGCATAAATGAGATATTTACTCGTAGTGTATCATCCGTGTTAGTGCCTGCATAATTTAAACAAGCGAAGTTACAATCAATACAAGTGCGTGAAAGAACACGAGTATTTGTGACTATTGCTTCATAAATCTACCGACATATCGCCGGCCGTCTATCACCAAATCGAAATTATACACGCCTGTAGCAAAATCCTTGCAATCGACATAGTCCGATTCGAGTAGTTGATCTCGCACTGTGGCACCTTGCTGATTATATATACGTAATCGCGCACCTTGCCAATCCAATTCTCCATCAAACTCCAGCGTAAAACCTTCGATCACTGGGTTCGGATAATAGGAAACCACCTTTTGCAAGTCTCTAACGTTACCGGTTTTAAGGTTCAGCACTTTTTCAATCCGACAGGTATCACCCAATTCGTTGGTCGCCCTCAGCCAGATCGTCACCAATTCCATATTTATTCCAGAAACATCAAAGCTCGGTTTGGCATCGGAAGAAGACAACGAAGCTAAAGTCCATTCATACGCTTGCAAGTTTTCATTGGAAGGCGACAAGTTCACCTTGTTATTGGCCTGATCATAATCAATTACAATCTCAACACACGGGCTGGGGTGCAGCCAAACCTGAATATTATCCTGGACAAAAGGGCAGACATTATTTAGGGAATGTCTGGTAGAAATGTTAATCATAAATCTACGGACAGTGTCTGTTAATGCCGGCATAGAAAAGTTCACTACATCGGATTCGGGTTTGTCTATCGTACCTCCTATTAAAGGCAACCATTGAATTCCAGCAGCATTTTTGTAATCGGCGCTTAGTTCAATTACCGTGGGATTTGCAAAACCAGTTACAGACGTGTCGTTTGCCACAAATAATTTGTGCTCTTCATGAATTTCTACCTGCGCAGAATCTTTTCCTTTACATCCATGCAAATCCGTATAGTCGTAATAGATATAAAATGGTTGATCATACACCGAAACTGCTGAAGGGGAGAATTCCCGACCACTTATTGTAGACGATTGACCCGCTGTCCAAATCCCTCCGGAATAATTGGTTGTGAGTGTAACCGTAGGATCAAATTCACAGTAGGTATATGGTTCATTTGTTGTTCGAGATCCAAGCATACTAGAAAGGTCTATAATTGGCATGGGTAAACTGTGAATGGTCAGTGTAGTATCTCTTGTTGTCGGACAACCCGAGGCATCATGATGATAACGCAGAATGTACGTATTGCTTGTGCCTTCCACCGGTTGCGGTGTATTCCAGGTTAGGAGACTATCGTAAGATGAAGTATCACTCTTCAGGGCTTGATTTAGGTCTTTGGCCGGCGCATAACCCGCCGAGTCAATGGCTTTCCAATAACCGTTTTTAGGTTGTACACCTGATGTCGTTTTAAGATCCACTTCGCCTACATCCCAACAGAAGCCACCTAAATCGGCAAACGTGATCTTAGGCACCCGCGTAATTGAAAGCGTTGTGGTGTC
Source organism: Bacteroidetes bacterium UBA6063 (assembly GCA_002428905.1). Lineage (GTDB taxonomy): Bacteria > Bacteroidota > Bacteroidia > NS11-12g > UBA9320 > UBA987. Next base: position 2,422 of record DIYD01000092.1, read on the forward strand.
GCTGTTCGAACAGCCATATGCATCGGTAAAAGTCATTTCAAGTGTGATGCTGTCCAGCGTTTTGGCACCTAAAGCTATCGTCTTTTCGTCGATGTTCGCTACAAACCTCTGTTGCCCTTTAGGTCCAATATCTTCAATGATTTCAGACTCGTCATACGAACCACAGTCTACACATTTCCAAACCTGTTTACCTAATGCCAATTGACCCGGAAGTTGAATAATATCATCATTGGCCAGGTCAACCACATTTTTATCCTGACAGAAATAGCCATCACGCAGTTTAACATTAGGAAGTAGGTTTACCCTTAATGTAAACGAATCCGTTAAGGTACAACCCGTAGGTTTGTATATGTAGTCGTAATACAATTCATAGGTAAAACTCCCCAGGTCTAACACCGAATCAGTTTCAAAGTATCGCTTATCCCGTATGATTGATGGGTATTTCGGACAATACCAATCCCCACCACTCTGACCTGAAAATTCTTCTTTTCGTAAATCAAGCGTGCCAGCATCGATACACGTGTTTTTATCCAACGGCACAACGACACTTGTACCAATAAATCGCACCGTCGTATCCGCTTTACAGTTCAAACTATCAATGGCGAACACCTGGTAAAGCCCAACGTGCTGAGCCATGTGTTGGGTATCGGTTCCAACCAAACTGGTATCGAAGTACCATTCATACCTGAGCACACTGCCTTGCGAAACTGCGGGTGAACCAAAAATGCGCGGGTCGTTCCATGGCGCCAGATGACCATAAGCCGTAAACAGAACAGAGTCATCCGGACAACTCACCTTGTCTGTTATCGGATCGATTGTGGGGTTTGGCCTGTTTAATACGTCAATGGAATCCCAGGCCGTGCACCCGCCTGTGTCTGTTACTGTGAGGTGGAGTCCTTCCCATAACACCGTATCATGCAGTTGAACCAGAAGGGTATCGGCTGAAGAGCCATTACTCCAGTTAAACTTAACGGTAGCAGCGTTTCCTGTCACCTTAGGCCGTAGCACTAAGGCTTCCCCCCTACAATGGAAACTGTCTTTCTGACTGGCCATATCTACCCGTAATACCGATTGTACATCAATCGTATCCCAATATTCGCGATCGCAATTCTGATCGTTTGTTATCAATAAGTGAATGATGTACTTACCATTTCGTCGAATGTTTAGGGTATCCGTTCGACCTCCAGAAATCGGGTGCTTCGAAAGCGTGAAATACGGTGCCTTGCGTGAAGTATCAAATTGACCGGTGTTGTAATCCAGCACTTCCCACCAATACGACTTTGGCAAGTTCCTGGTCTTGTCGATGAGTGCTTCCAATGCAAATCGTCCACAACCCAACGATGTATTACTGATTTCCGCTTTGGGTTTTTCATCCACTCTTATACGAAATTCACGGTGTACCATAAAGTGCCCATTACAGTTATTGTCATCCACGCGGACGCCAAAGGAATAAAGGGTCTCACTGGAGCTGCCTTTTGGCGGTGTCCAACAAAAAACTCCGGTTTGATTCAAAACCGTATCATCTAATACTTCAAACGTTGCCCCCATTCCAATTCCATGATTCCAGTATATTTTAGTTGAATCCGGATCAGGTCTGGGCAACGGTGGTGCTGGAACCGCCTGCTTATCCTCCGTGTTGATATATACACATAATTCTTCTTCTTCACATACGGCAAATTGCTTTCCTCCCTTAACCTGAGACGCTCGGTTTAGCCCGCAACTACCAACAACAATTTGAACATCCCTTCGCGTAATACCAATTTCCTTCGCTTTACCCGTTGAGTCCTTTCTCCATTCCTTTACCTCAAACGCCAAAACGCTGTGCTCCCCCGATTTGACCGGTGTAAATATGAATTCCCCGGTAACCGGATCATAATTCAAACCTGCTGGAGGGTCTGAATTCGGATTTTTGAAGGGAAACTTCTGACCTACTGGATAGTATACGGTAATAGGTGAATTAAGAAGCGACGTACCATAATTCATCTGTTGATTGATTGAGCTTAATGGTTTTACTAAACTATAAGACAGGGAATCATGATCCAGCGTATCGAATGCACCCAAACTCATATAAACAGGTTGGTTAACACATATCTTGGGCATGGGATCAAAACCATACCTTGGTGATGAATTGTGCGGCGCAGCCACCAGGTCTAGCATAGCATAGTTGTAAAAAGCACCCGAAATGCCGGTATTAATGGAGCTACTTCTTCCTATCACTGAGGCTTCAAATCGCACCTTTGGACAAGAGGTTTTGCCATAGACATTAAATGGTGATTTGGAAAAATCAACCGTGTCTAAAAAAACATGTTTTTCTATACCTGAGCCTGACATTGGCTGATTGACCTTTCCTCCACATGCATCTGCTGCAGAATCACATACGGTTTTCAACTGTTCGATGGATTTTCGGGTTAACGAAAGATCTGTTCCAACACCATTTCCTGCATTTAAACATGCAACTTTGACCGTAACATCACTAATATCAAACGCAGAATCACTGCACGATCTGTAAAACACATACGTTACCTCATACCGCATGGAATCGATCCAGGTATAATAGATTTCGTTACCATAATTGGTATTGTGCGCCGAATAGCTGTATGGGGCCATATGCATCAAGCAGATTAACCCAATAATCCTCAATCCAAAACCTATGCTCTTATTCATCTTTAGTTGTCATTTAGTTTTACGAATCTACCCATATAGAATTGATCGCCCTGTATAATTTTATAGAGGTATTGTCCCGGTTGCAAGGCGGTGCAGTTTACGTACCTATTCCGGACCTCCTGATCCAGTAGGATTCGTCCGTGCATATCCAACACAACAACCTGGGCTCCATCTTCTTGCGGTAAACCGATAAAGAATCCGTGTTTCACCGGGTTCGGGTAGACCAGCGTGGACAAATCTATTGCTTCTACTGAACCTGTTTTTAGGTTTATCCATTTACGTGCGGTACAGGTATCCTCTAATCCATTCTCGGCAAGTAGTTCAATCAGTGCTACATTTCCTGGATAGTCGGAAACGTCAAAGACCGGATTTCTGTTAACCGATGTCTTATTCCCTAGCCTCCAATTGTATTTCTCCAGGTTCGGATTCGACGATTCTGCCCGAAGTATTTTGCCTGATATATCGTACGTTAACATAATGTCGGTACAAGGTGTTGGATGCAGACTTATCGACAGATTTTCTTCCACATGCGGGCAAACGTTATCGGATGCTACATCGGTGAACAAGACAATATGAAAACGCCGAATAGTATCTTGATCTCCAGGCATCGTGAAGTTCACATCACCGTGTTTGATGTTGTCAAAACTCCCTCCAGTCAACGCGAGCCAATTTATTCCTGCTGCATTTTTATACGTTGCTTTGAGATTAATTGTAGTTGGATCTTGAAACGCGGTTAGCGCGGTATCTCGTGGGCCATGTATAATATGTTTAGGATGAACAACCACCTGAACTGAATCTTTTGAATTACAACCTGGAAGATCGTAGTGAATGTAGAATGCGTCGTTCGCATTAGCCATAGACATACGTAAGGTATCTCTGTCAATAACCTGAGTCTGGTCGGCTGTCCACTGGCCTCCACCGATGTTGGCTTTTAACGTTATTGCATTATCTGTTTCGCACAGCGCATAAGGCTGGGTGGAAGAATGAACAGTCAACCGCGACTTTTCAATCTCAACCTCTTTGTGCACGTATATCCTTGAAGTATCCCAGTTGAAACAACCAAATACATTTCTAAATCGCATCGCAACATCAATGTATACAAACTTCTTTGAACCGAGAGGTATGACCTGATCATTGATATTGAGTACATAGTTCTGTGGTGCTCCTGGCAAACCAGAACCCAGGTCATCTATCAGCTTCGCTTCGTCATAACTTCCACAATCTACACAACTCCAGGCCTGTCTGCCAAGTGCAAGGCTTCCTCCACCTGGTATGGCAATGATCTTATCGTCTTTCACGTTTATCTGGTCTTTATCCTGACAAAAATGGCCATCTCTTAACTCCACCCTTGGCAAAGGGTTAACTTCGATTTCAAACGAATCAACCACAGAACAATTCCCTCCTGGGGCGTTATACGTGTAGTATATTTCAAAGGTCTGAGGTACTGCCGTACCATCCCACGTCTCACTGACGTCGAAAACGGAATCGTTCACTACTTTAGGCGCAGCCGGGCACGACCAATTCCCACCACGTGTTAAGGAATCTTCATACCTCGTAAGATTTACGTCTTCAGAATTATAGCAAACCTGGGTATCTAAAGGCATCACCAGATGATACCTGCTATAATCTAACGTGTCTTGGGCTGCACAGCCTAAACTGTCTTTCACCGTTATAAGGTAGTTCCCAAAGTCTGACGTCTTATAAAGAGAGTCGGTGCCTACCGTTTTTCCGTTCAATACCCATTCATAATTCAAACTGGCCGCTTGTTTTTGAGGACCAGTGGCAGTATCCAATGGGTTCGTCCATACTGGAGATTCGCCATGGGCAACCAGCAACACGGAGTCCCCAACACAGCTCATAACCTTTTGGGCAATTATTAAGTTGGGTAATGATCGCTTAAAGATCACAATCGAATCCCAGGCCTTACATCCAGAAGCGTCAGATAGGTCAAGTCGAACGGGTAACCAGGCAATAGAATCCGACATGTTAATCTGGATACTGGATGCGTTCGTCCCGGTGCTCCAGACATAGCTTAAGGACGCACCTCCATGCTTCACATCCGGATTAATTGTAAGACCGACGCCCTGGCATTGGAAGGTATCTCTTGCGTTGCTTAGGCTAACCTCAAGACGCGAAGAAACATACACCGTATCCCGGTATGTTGTCCCGCATCCGCTGGAATTTATTAAAGTTAATTCAATGATGTGTGCGCCATCTTGTCGTATGTCTAGCGTATCTATACGCGCATTGGATTGGACTGTTCCAGAAGATATAAATCTGGACTGCTTGCGAGATGAGTCCACCTTGCCTGTTTTCAGATCATAAACTGTCCAGGCGTACCGAAGCGGCTTAGGAGATGTACTATCCCAGTTACCCTCAAGGGCATACTTTCCGCAAGAAAGTGGTGTTACTTTAGAAGATCCATATGACCTGGGATTCACCCGAACCGAAATCATTGTTTGTGTTTTTTGTGGTCCGTTACAGTTATCATCCGAAACTTCGAACGCAAAGAAGTAAGGGTTGCTCCGTGTATCCCCCTTTTTTGTTTCCCAACAAAACTTACCCGATTGAAAAATAGATGTATCCGGATCAAAAGTAAAAGACGCTTGCTCAAAACCGTTTATCCATTGAAGCGTCGTGGTATCCGGGTCTGGTCTCTTAGTTGGTGGTGGAGGAACCTTAACATCATCTTTGGTCGACAACGAAAAACACACACTATCTCCTTCACAGATATTATAATCCCTTAACCCTATAAACGACGGTGTGTTATTTAACATTATTGCCGTGCTCGCAATGAACTCTCTTCGGGTCTTTCCAATAATTATTCGATTCCCACTGGAGTCTCTCCCCCATTCGTTAACCTCTACGATAATTGGGCTTACTTCACCGCGGTCCGTTGGAGTACAAACCCAGTTTCCTGTAACTGGATCCAAGGACAAACCGATTGGCGGGTCGGCATATGCATTGCTATAGGGGTATTTGACGTTCCCCGGATAGTATACCTTAACCGGCGTAGAGAGTTTATAGTTTTCTGGATTTCCGTACGATTTAAGCGGAGCACCAATAACATAGGAAATGGAATCGTTATCAATGGTATCCATCGCCCCAAGATTAAACCGCCATGCCTGATTAACGGATATACGAAACTGAGGATCAAGTGTATATTGTGGTGACGAATTCCCTTTTCCGTTGCTTAAGTCGAGTGACGCATAGTTGTAGCTTGATGTATTTGCCGAACCTGATGTGATGCCTGCATTTCGGCAGCACGTTCCCAAGTCAAATCGCACGGTGCTGCATGAAGAACCACCGTATTTGTTATAGGGTGCTTTAGCAAAATCAACGATTGCCGTATATGTGAATTTTTCTATTCCCGGGCCCGCAAATGATGTATTTGGCACTGTTCCGCACTGACTGCCTGAACTGGTACATGCCATTTTTATCTGAGTTATGGATTGGAGTTTAATGGACAACGTGTCTCCTGAATTTACCGCGCCGTTTAAACACGCGACACGTGCATTTAAACTGCCTCTGGTTAACTTGAGTCCGTTACAGGTTCGATAAACCACATACTTCACCTCGTACTTACTCGAGTCGATGTACGTGTAGGTGATCTCGGATCCCCAAATCCTGGCCGAACTGGAGAAAAAGGATAAAAGGAAAACAGACAAAAAGGCAACAGTCTTAAGGTAATAATTGGTCATACAGATGTCAACAGAATTTATAGGGCTCAACCATGCCAACGGGTCACGGTTATTAAAATAGACTCTAAAATTCACAAAACGTTGCTTGAATGGTCAGATAAAAGCCATGAAAAAATTAAACGTTGGGTTATGGTCATTGAATGGGATATATTACGCGGTAAACATGCTTACCCAATGAACAAGTTGACCACTTACGCAATATTATGCTGCTTACCCGTTGCCTTTAGCGGTTGCAAGAAGGATGTATTGCTGGATGAACAGGGCGGCTCGCTCTCCATTGTTTTCGATCGCGGAGACATCTCAAATGTTGGTGCAAATGACCACCGCTGCTATTTCACGCAGGGCAGTGAAGAGCTGGTTATTCATGACTTATGGGATTCCAGCTTCACCTTCCTCAACACACTCAACTCTCCCATGGGAGAGATTCCAGACCTCAAACGGGTCTCAGGCGATACCGTGGTGATTAGTGATCTGAATCGCGGACTTTATTATTACGACGGATCGGATTTAAAGTTCTACTCCAAGCAAATGTTTGGCATTATGCAGTTCGATAAATCCTGCGATTTGATTGGAACCATGCGAAGCGGTGTTCCGCTGTACAAGTTCCCAGGACAACAGGTTCCACTTTCTGTACTTGAACGAGACGATGGCATTGTGCTTTGTATAGCCGCCTGCAACGACATAGCCTATGTGGGATACGACAACATCGGCGTCTTTAAAGTTGCAGCCAATCACAACGTTAAAGCGCGTTACAATGCTTCTAATACGGACTTAACAAGCAGCACGATACGCGGTATTGGCATCAATGGTGACGATGTGTGGATACTAACAAACAATGAACTGGCTGTAGTACGAAATGATGTACTCACCTGCCTCGAACAGCCAACAAATGTGACAAACAAATCCCTGTATCTGCAGGATGGCGTTCTTTTGGTCAATACAACCAAAGGTGTCTACAAACTGAATGACGATCAGCTTATCCCGATGGACGGGATTAACGCACAACTACCTGATCCGGATCACATCAACGACATTAGCGTCAGCCCGAATGGTCACATCTGGATAGGCACAAAAAAAGGCCTGTACCGCTACAGACCTTAATATCGTACTTAAAAATGTGATTAGTAAATCTCAATGTCGCCAACCATGTCTGCTGGTCGAACCCATTGATCAAATTGCTCTGCTGTTAGCAAACCCAGGTCAAGCGCTGCGGCCTTGAGCGTCGTATTTTCGGCGTGTGCCTTTTTAGCAATCTTAGCTGCATTGTCATATCCAATATGGGTGTTCAATGCGGTCACCAACATCAATGAATTCTCAAGTTTATTCTTAATCTCTGAGTGGTTTGGTTCGATGCCTTCAACACAATTGTCGTTAAAGCTTAAACACGCCTGTCCCAGTATTCTGGCCGATTGCAACAAGTTCGCTGCGATCATTGGTTTGAATACATTGAGTTCGAAATGTCCATTGCTACCACCAACCGAAACAGCCACATCGTTGCCCATAACCTGAGCACAAACCATGGTAAGGGCTTCGCACTGTGTTGGATTTACCTTACCCGGCATGATGCTTGAACCAGGTTCGTTCGAAGGAATGATGATTTCTCCAATGCCACTTCTTGGCCCACTGCTCAGCATACGAATATCGTTTCCGATCTTCATCAAGCTCACGGCAGAACGTTTCAATGCGCCATGCAACTCAACCATGGCATCATGCGCAGCCAATGCTTCAAACTTATTCACAGCAGTTACCAGTGGCAACCCTGTTTCCTGTGCTATTTTCTTCGCAACTAAGTCAGAATAGCCTTTTGGTGTGTTTAACCCAGTTCCTACAGCCGTGCCACCAAGTGCCAATTCAGAGGCAGTAGCCATACCTTTTTCGATGGCTTCAATGCTTAACACCAATTGACGGTGATACCCTGAAAACTCCTGGCCAAGCGTTAACGGTGTTGCATCCATAAAATGCGTTCGACCGATCTTAACCACGTCTTTAAACGCACGTGCCTTTTTCTTGAACGTATCTTTCAACACCTGAATCCCTGGTAAAGCAAAGTCAACCATTTGTTGATATACTGCAATGGTCATCGCTGTTGGAAACGTATCGTTACTACTTTGTGATTTGTTCACATCGTCGTTTGGGTGTAGTACCTTCTCGGCATCGGTTAGTTTACCACCAGATAGCACATGACCACGGTTAGCAACCACCTCATTCACATTCATGTTAGACTGTGTGCCTGAGCCTGTTTGCCAGATCACCAGCGGGAACTGATCGTCGAGCTTACCTTCGATGATTTCATCGCAAACTGTCGAAATCAAATCGCACTTATCCTGCGCAAGAACACCCAATTCGGCATTTGTTTGCGCGGCACATTTCTTCAACACGCCGAACGCTCGGATTATTTCAATCGGCATGGTTTGGTTGCCAATCTTGAAATTCTGCAATGAACGTTGGGTTTGAGCACCCCAGTACTTATCGGCAGGTACCTGAACCTCTCCGATACTGTCTCTTTCTATTCTGTAATCCATTGTTTTAGACCTTGTCAATTTGAGGCTGCAAAGATACATAACGTCCTTCATTATGCCTTGAAAACTTCCGAAGAAGACACGTTTATCGTAGAAGTGTTTAGATTACTAGAATTCTACCTTAAAGCGCGCATAAATATTCGTCGGCTTACAAACCTATGCGTGTAATATTGCATTTTGATATTCACACAACTTATGAAATTTACACGTATTACGATTGGCTTGTTGGTTCTTTTCAGTTTCTCTACTTCAGTATATGCGCAGAAACTATCCAAAGAAGATAAAAAGCGAATCAAGAAAGAGCTGAAGCAATACAAGAAAAACCCGACATCGTATAAAAAGATGAAGGACAAAAATAAGTCGGACATTGCCGAACGTGACCAAACCATTGAAGAGCTTACGAAACAATTGGACAAGAACAATGCAGAGTTGTTGGCATTGAAAGACTCGTTTCAAGCCATCAGTAGACGATTTAATAATTTGCTCAATGCGTCTTCTACTTCCATCCCTTCCGGAACGGTTTACGCGGTACAAATTGGGTTTTACGAACAACTAGACCTGGTAAGTTTTAACAATAAAATCCGTACCATTCGCGCCGAAGACCAGGGCAATGGCAAGCGCTATGTTATTGGTTATTTCAGCAGTTTAGACGATGCCATCCAATTTGGTGCCGACATAAAATCCATTGGAATTGACGATGCCTTCGTTTCGCAATACGTAAATGGAAAACGCAACATGGGCTTTGATGCCATGAAGGTGAAATAAGACCTAATTGCCACGATCTTAATCATTTAGATAAGAATATCGTCATATTCCGATTTTCTTTTTTTAGAGAGATTCTTTCTGTCTGATCTACCCATTGAATAATGGCGAATAACTTATCTTTGCCGTTCCAATGAAATGGGTAAAATCATATTGGTGGAAACTCCTGGGAGTATCCCTCGTACTTTTTAGCATCTATGCCGGTACAAGCACTAAGGTAGGCCCTGGCATTGTTCGCATTACGCCCGATCACGTCGAATCAACTTCGGGCTTTACGTTAACGGTTGAAGGATATAATACCTCATTTGACCAGTTAACCGAAAAAGACATTCGCGTTTGGGTAAAATCGATGAACAGGCTTGTCGATGGAACGGTTACCGAGATCATTGATGCCAACCACCTTCGTCTGGATTTTCCAGCATTTGGCATAGCTACCAACGACACCCTGTTGCGAAGTGCAAGCCTTATTGTGGAAGACCAGAAACATGGACTTTTCCTCGGGTCAGAAATGCTTCGCTTACGCATTACTCCTGATGCACGGTTCACCAGCGACTCCTTAGAACATTCGAACAATCCTCCTGAAAAGTTGGAACAGAGTTACTTTAGTTTCCCATATCGGTTTGTGCTCTATGAAACCATACGGAACCTAAATTTCCACGTGCCGATGTGGTTTACGATGATGACCTTGTTGTTGATCTCGTTCATTTTCAGTATCCGATACCTGAACTCAAACAATGCCGCGTTTGATATTTGGGCGAATGCCTTTGCCAAAGCGGGATTGCTGTTTGGTTTAATGGGAATATTTACCGGTATGTTTTGGGCGAATTACACCTGGGGAACACCCTGGACCAAAGATCCGAAACTCAATGGAGCAGCCGTGGCTGTGTTGATGTACATCGCCTACCAGATACTTCGTGGTTCGATTGACGACGAGGATAAGGTAGCTCGAATTTCAGCAGTCTACAACATATTCGCATACCCCATATTCATTGTACTGATCATGGTATTGCCTAGAATCGCTGACTTCTCGTTGCATCCAGGTGCAGGCGATTCCGTCGGTTTCAGTAACTATGATCTGAACAACCACTTAAGAAAAGTATTTTACCCTGCCGTTTTAGGCTGGATTTTGACAGGCTCCTGGATTGGACAACTCACGGGCCGGTTGGATTTAATAACGAAAGAAAGAGAATGGAACGATTAACAAAATTCATATGTACGTTGCTGCTGACCGGGTGGTCTTTGGTATCGTTCGCTGCTGTGGAAGAAAGCCGCGACCTGTTTTTCAGATCGGGCAAATACTTCGTAGTCGTTGGTGTTTTAGTCATTTTGTTTATCGCCCTGTTCGCTTATTTATATCGACTAGACCGCAAGGTCTCGGAACTAGAAAAAGAAAGCAATGAAGAGTAAACATATCGTAGTTTTGGTTTTGATTGCCGTGGGTATTGCTGCCATTTTAGGCACCTATGGCGATGCCAGCACAACCGTTAATTACAGTGAGGCTGCAGAGCAACCGGGCAAAAGCTTTCACGTTAAAACAACATTGGTTAAGAGCAAGGAAATCAACTACAAACCGGAAATCGATCCGGAAAAATTTACATTCTACGGCATGGACGAAACCGGTGAAGTTCGAAAGGTAACTGTATTGAAAGAGAAACCATTCGATTTTGAGCGTGCTGAAGAAATCAAATTAATCGGTCGCGTAGAAGGTGCCAACGAATTTGTTGCCACCGACTTCCAAACCAAATGTCCTAGTAAGTACGAAAACGAAGTTCAGGACATCTAATACTTCTCAATGGAGACAATTACTTTTAACGGAGAACACCTGTTCATAGGCAATCTTGGACACTTGTTCGTTGTATTGAGTTTTGTAAGCGCATTATTTGGTGCTTTTGCCTTTGCAAGCCATACAAAAACACAGAACTCTACCGAGTTAACCATTGCAAAATCTGCATTTCACCTGCACTTTATCAGTGTTATTGGTGTAATCGTTACGCTGTTCTACATCATTTACAATCATTATTTCGAATACCAGTACGCCTGGCAACACTCATCGCTTTCTCTGCCGACGCACTATATGATCAGTTGTTTCTGGGAAGGTCAGGAGGGCAGTTTCCTCCTGTGGTTGTTCTGGGAAGCTGTAATTGGCATGATGTTGATTTTCAAACCATCTCAGTGGCGTAGTCCCGTGATGGCAACCGTGTTGTTATCTCAAGCTGTGTTGAGCTCCATGCTCTTGGGTATCGAGATCACGGCAAACTTCAAATTTGGCAGTAGTCCATTTACGCTTTTGCGTGAAGCGGACCCGTCTGTATTGGAATTACCTGTACTCGCTATACGGGGAATTGCAAAGGCGGATTATATGCAGATCATCACTGATGGAACCGGTTTAAATCCGCTCCTGCAGAATTACTGGATGGTAATTCACCCTCCTACCCTGTTTTTCGGATTTGCCACAACCATTGTTCCGTTTGCCTTTGCCATAGCTGGTTTATGGACCCGTGATTACAAAGGTTGGATGAAGCCTGCTCTACCCTGGGCGTTGATTTCCGTAGCCGTATTAGGCACCGGAATTATGATGGGCGGTGTTTGGGCCTACGAGAGTTTGAGTTTTGGGGGATACTGGGCCTGGGACCCGGTTGAGAACGCATCGCTAATCCCCTGGCTGGTGTTAATAGCTGGTGTACACGTTATGCTTATCAATCGCGTAACAGGATCATCTCAAATTCTCACGTACCTACTCATTTTAGGTACGTTTATACTGGTGCTTTATGCTACTTTCTTAACGCGTAGTGGTGTTTTGGGAGACACCTCGGTGCACTCGTTCACCGATCTCGGTCTTTCACGTCAATTGCTGGTATTCCTGTTATTGTTCATATTGCTTCCGGTAGCGCTTTCGTTTAAATACGTCAAAGCACGTTGGATATATGCCGGTTCCATCCTGGCCGTACTTCTAATTAACCTGCTCGCCGGAAAGTTCATTGTTTGGCTCAACCTCTTGTTTATTCTGGCTTCGTTCATAGGCTTTATTCAAAACTTAAATGCACACCTGCCACTGAATAAAAAAGAAGAAAGTGTTTTCAGTAGAGAGTTCTGGATGTTTGTAGGGTCACTCATCCTATTGTTATCGGCGGTACAGGTGATCAGCACAACCAGTATTCCGGTGATGAATAAGATCACTTCAGCGATGGCCTGGTTGTTCGAACCACTTTACAACATCACGAAGGTTGAAACGTTCAAGAACATGGCAGAAGGCAATGTTGCCCAGCCCATTGAAATTATTAAACATTACAACACCTGGCAATTACCAATTGCGGTTGTTATCGCACTTTTAACCGGTATAACGCAATTCTTTGGATACAAAAAAACAAGTACGAAACACCTGGTTAAGAACCTGGCCATTGTACTCGGTGCGGCGGTAGTGCTAACGGCGCTGCTAATGCCATTATTCGATCTGCACTGGGCCGATGGTTTCTTGTTGATCGTATTCTTGTTTGCCAGTAGTTTTGCCATAGTTGGAAACACCTGGTTCATTATTCGAGCATTACGCTTCAAGTGGAGGTTGTCTGGTGCATCCATAGCACACATTGGGTTTGGCCTGATGATGATTGGCGTATTGGTAAGTTCGGCCAAAAAGCAGGTGATTTCACAAAATACACGCTATGCATATGGCGATAATTTCTCTGAGAAAGACAACCGGGAGAACATCCTTTTAATGAAGGATCAACCTTTCCCAATGGCCAACTATTTAGTTACCTATAAAGGCGACACCACCGAAGGTCCGAACACGTACTATGAGGTGCATTACCGGGATACGGCAACAGGCGAGAGCTTCTCGTTATACCCAAATGCCCAGTACAATCCTGAACAGGGCCTAATGCCAAATCCAGATACACGACATTACTTCACCAGAGACATATACACCCATGTTTCGTTGGTACCTAAATCAAGTGAAGAAGAGTGGGAAGAAGATGGAGAGCATGCAATGGCTATTGGCGATACCATGATCGTGAATGGAGCGCAGATCGTTCTTTCCAATGTGACCAAAGCAATTGGTGATACCATAAGCTCTCAGTTAGCAGGGCACGAATTACATATTGCAGAAATTACCATCACCAAAGGTGATAGTTCGGTTGTTGCACGACCTGTATTTGGAATCAAAGACGGGACCAATTATTACAATATATTCTCTGTAGCTGAATTCGCTAAAATCCGTTTCAACTACACACCAAAGAGTGTTGAGGGTGAGATTCAGCACAATATTGAGACGGCGATAAAACCTCCGCGTTACATCATCATGAAGGCTATTATGTTCCCATACATAAATCTCTTGTGGATAGGAACAATCCTGTTGCTGGTTGGATTCGTGATGTCCATTGCCCGCCGGGTAAAAGAGAATAGACGATAGTGAAGTGTAAAATCGGATTTATTGGCTCAGGAAATGTCGCATGGCATTTGGCTCATGCCATGGATCTGGTTGGGCATACGATTGTACAGGTCATCAGTCGCACAGAGAAAAACGCCTTTGATCTGGCGAAACGATTTGGCGCCCATCATTCTGACAAGTTGAGCTCGATTGACCTTACTTGTGATGTGCTCTTGATCTGTGTTTCGGACGATGCGATTCATAACGTTATTGCACAGCTTCCACAAAACAAATGCATCATAGCACACACGTGTGGTTCAAGACCCATTGAAGATGTAGCAACTGTGTCACCAAATCACGGTGTGTTCTACCCGTTGCAAACTTTTTCCAAAGGCACGAAGGTCGACATGCTCAAGGTTCCGCTCCTTTTAGAAGCATCCAACAACAAAACGTATCAGGTTCTGGATGAGATTGCCGATAGCATTTCAAACAACGTGCGTAGAGCAAACTCTAAAGAGCGCTTACAATACCATTTGGCGGCGGTTTTTGCCAATAACTTTGCCAATCACATGTTCGAAAAGGCGCATCAATTTCTTAGTGAGAACCAACTGGATTTTGATGTATTGCGACCAATCATACTTGAAACGGCTCGAAAAGTGCAACAATTAAGCCCGTCTGAGGCGCAAACCGGACCGGCAAAACGCGGCGATACTGAAACGCTTGCAAAACACCGCGACCTGTTGACAGAAAACAAGAACACCCTCCAATTATACAATCTCCTTTCCGAGAGCCTGAATAAAAAATAACGGTCAGGTGATCTAGATTTGGTGTATTTTAGCATATGCCAAAATTGTCCGTGTTCATATGTGTATTCTTCTGTGTCACTGCATCTTGTCTCGCGCAAATTGGAAAACATAGCTTTAGCATTGCCCCAATCGGGCTGATTTCGCCGAGTGAGCAAACCATTCGAGAATCGGAAAGCATATATGTTCGACGACACATTCACTGGGACTATGCCTACCGAATCAATCAGGAAGTATCATTCCGACTAGGACTAGACGATTCTGAAGAAACCGAAAAAGAAAGTTGGCATCAAGGTCGTACAATGATTAATCAACGCACCAGAGGTTTGTATTTAGGCACGATTTATCATTTCAAAGGCCAATATGGTGAGCCCTTTACATTATCTGTTTCGGGACAACTAGGCTTGTTCCGAACAAATTATGCAAGTGAGGTATACACATATACCAATTTTAATGGGGGTAAACCCGTGGTTGTTGGTGTAAAACCGACCATTACAAACAGAAGGTTCATTCAGACCTCAACACGCTTGAGTGCATATCTTGCTTTCCGTATGGGCAAGAGCCTTTTTGCATTTATGGATCCCTGTATTTTATTAACGCAGTACCATGAAGATGGCAAGGTATCTATACTTGACGCTCATTTTGGCGCCGATCGAATCTTAGGTATCGGTTTCCGAATTTAAGTTATTTCCTTTCGTTAAGAACGTAATCCATTTTGCAAACCGGGCAAATTCCAGTGGTGTCTGAGCCACTTCCTTCGCAGTGCATCGGACAGATGTAAGCCGAGGTATATTCAGGCCCGGAGCGGTCAACCTTTTTGTTTAAGTGAGCGTGGTTTGTTTGATGCCTGGGTTGAGATGGCTTCGACCCACAACCTATCGCTAAAAAGCTCAGTATAAAGATAACAATAAGGTATTTAATTCGCATGGAGCAAAGTTACGCCATGGGCGCCAGAGAAAAAATTGGCATTGATAGCCAGAACGATACCAATTTTGGCATTCTAAGGCATGCAATATTCCTAAGCATTTTGTACATTTATAGTGTGAATAAACGGATAGAACGGTTACATAAAATTGCTTCGTCAGTGAACCAAAAGTCCAGTTATGATTATTTCACCATATGCCATACATTCGTTTCACAAATCAAGTTGTTTAACGATATGCGCAAGCGACGTGAAATAAACAAGGCGAATGTTTCGTAATAATACAAAGACGTATAGAGTGAAAAACATGAAACGCGGACTGATTTTAATTGCACTCTCCATGTGCACATGGATGGCTAGTGCCCAAAGTTTAGAGACGAACCCAAACATCAACTGGGAAATTATCATCAGTCACGACCTACCTTTAAGTTCTGGTAATTTCACAAGTTATGAGTTTCCGGCAGAACGGAACTATAACTATATCTTCAATCTTACTCATGGACTTCAAAATGTGCATGCCGTGTTAATGGTCTATGATATGCAGGATGCTCTCGTTGACAAAATTGTGGTTGACACCAGTGATTTGTCTCTTGATCTCCGCTTTTCAGTAGAGGAATCAGGTACGTACAGGGTCATCGTTGGACTTACCGATGTTAACGGGAACAAAGGAGCTCCACTCCCTTCTCAATTCGCCTTAATTCGCCGTATAAAATTGTTTTAAAAACCTCATTTACCTTTTGTATTCATCTGATATATACCGGATGAAATACAATTGATATGAGGAATATAGCATTTATTTTATTGGCCCTATTCGGACTTACGTCCACGACTCAAGCCAAAGAAACGGAAAAAAAAGTCCGTTCTAAAATTACCAACGTCACCGTCTTTACCCAGGGCGCTCAAATTCATCGAAAAGGAAACACAACCATACCCAAAGGTACATCTGTACTCGTTTTTGAAGGCGTATCGCCATACATTAATCAACAAAGCATCAAAGCCAGTGGGAAAGGCAACTTCACCATCATGGATGTGCAGTACCGATACGTTTATCCCGAACCAGTAGAAGAAAACACAGCAGAAAAAGATCGTATTCAAACCAAAATTGACCGACTCAAAGACTCGCTGTCAAACCTGCAACTCCATATTCGCACAGTACAGGAAAAGAAAAATGCAATTAGCACCGAAAAGCGATTGCTCATCAATCATCCACTATTACAAGGGAAAGGCAAACCGGATTCGTTGAACCTATTGATTGGCACTATGGAATACATGGAAGAAAAACTAAAAGACCTGGCAGACCGGTTACTGGCCATAAGTCTGGAGGAAGCAACACTGCTCAAAAAACAAACCGGCATGAACAACCGACTGTACGAGCTGCAGAACTATCTCAACAACCGACCGAAACCGAATCCGAATAAACCGAAACATCAGGTACTCGTTGCTGTTACCAGTAACGTACTGGTGAACGGAAGCGTGGAAATCATTTATAAAGTGAACCGGGCAGGCTGGTCGCCGTGGTACGATATAACGGCAAAAGACGCTGGAGAAGATCTGGAAATGATTTATAAAGCCGCGGTATACCAAAATACGGGCGAAGATTGGAGCAACGTTAAGTTGCGCATATCCAATGCCAACCCGAATCAAAGCAATATAAAGCCGGTTTTACCGCGCTGGTACATCAACTATTACCAAAAGATAAGAGCCCAGGGAAGAAAAAAGACGCCACAGCGGTACTTCAAAGAATCGGTAAGTGTAACAGCCGATAAGATGGACAAAGATGAAGAATTTGAAGCGGTAGCTGATGAGGCTCCTGCTGCGCAGATGGCGTACAACTACACCAAAAAGATGCAAAACTTCTCTTCGGTAGAGTTTGATATAAGCCTCCCATACTACATTTCGTCGAATGGGAAAACGCACTTCGTAACCATGCAAAAGCACAAACTGAAGGCACAGTTCCAGCACTACCTGGTGCCCAAATTAGATAAAGACGCCTTTGTCGTAGCACGCATTGCCGACTGGGAGAATTTAGATCTGTTGGTTGGCAGCGCAAACATCTATTTTGGCAACACTTTCGTTGGCCGAACCGTACTTGAC
>DIYD01000209.1 GCA_002428905.1 Bacteroidetes bacterium UBA6063
ATAACCCCTCCGCCGCTGAATTTCGGAGATCTCTCTTCCTGGGCGAAACAAGGCGTACTGCTTCTAAATGCAACACTTACCGTTGAGGCGCATCGAGCAGGATCGCACCAGAATAAAGGCTGGGAGAAGTTCACCGATCGTATCATTGAGCAATTAAATACCGAACGTGAAGGCCTTGTTTTTATGCTGTGGGGCGGTTACGCTAAAAAGAAAGGCCAACGCATTAACGAGCAAAAGCATCTTGTGCTGAAAAGCGGACATCCGAGTCCGTTAAGCGCCAATAAAGGATATTGGTTCGGCAACAGACATTTTTCGAAATGCAATGCCTATCTAAGCCAATCCAATAAAACGGAGATCGATTGGCGAATTGCTTAATCTTCTTCCGTTAACGCAAATATATCTTCTACCCGCACACCAAAGACCTGGGCAATCTTTAACGCAAGTACGGTAGATGGTACATACTTATTGGTTTCAATTGCATTGATGGATTGCCGACTTACTTTAATTAAACCGGCCAGTTGTCCTTGCGTCATTTTGTGTTTGGCGCGCTCTACCTTGATCGAATTTTTCATGATTCAGGAGACATATTTTTTTTCATTGCTCGCAGCACCCAATTAAAACGAATGATGAAAAATAGTAAAACCGTGAACATATTGAAAATCATTACATACAGAAACGTGCCTTTGTAAATGAAAAGAATGGCCAGGGCAAGCACTATATAATTCACGTAGGTAGCCCATACCAACGATTCCCATCGAAGCTTCGCAATGTATTCATCCTCTTCCGGTTCACGGGAGAATCCAACAAATATCCCCCCCACTATAATCAACAACCCGCACAACTCGAGCAATACATTATCCCAGATCACTGCCACCCATTGAAAGCCCTCTCCGTTAAAGTTTATCAATTCTTCATCAAAAAAGGACAGAACCGGCCACTTGAAAACGTTTGGTTCCGTGCTGGTCATCAATGCATAGAACCCAACAACAAGGCCTGGTATCAGTAAAAATAAGCCCAATCGCTTGAAGCGATGAGGGAATAAGAGTCCGGTAATACGATTCATATTCAATACTTTTATTGTCTCAAAAGTAACACATACTTTACTTTTTGTAAAGTTTACTTGTCTTTTTTATCTGCTTAAACAGAAAATGATCCCTTTCTCACCTGTATATTTGGACCTCAAAACATGTTCATGACTACTGTAAACGTATACATAAACTTCAATGGAAACTGTGAAGAAGCATTCAACTTCTACAAGTCCGTTTTTGGTGTTGAGGTCTCCTACGTAAGCCGATACAACGAAATGCCTCAGGAAGACGCTCAGCATCTAAGCGAAAGCGACATGAACAAGATCATGCATATTTCGCTTCAGATAAGTAAAGAAACCGTGTTAATGGGCAGCGATGTTGGCGGCGAGTGGGCCAAAGACTTCAAACAGGGCAACAATTTTGCTGTGTCCATAGGTACAAATGCTAAAGACGAAGCGCATCGCATTTTCCATGCACTAGCACAAGATGGGATTGTAACCATGCCCATGTCCAATACCTTTTGGGGCGATTATTTTGGAATGGTTACCGACAAATTTGGAATTGCCTGGATGATGAGTTATAACGAAAATCGGCAAGCGAAGTAGGTCTATCGCACAAAAATCCGCTTTGGTGCATAGGGCTGCTCATCGATTACCACACCGATGAAATACAGGCCAGTTGCCCATTGCGAAACATCTATGGTCTTGCAACATTTCTTGGAAGTGATGGCATCTGAAAAGATCAGGCGGCCATGATTATCTGTAATCTCCAGTCTGCCGTTTTTGGCTTTCTTCACCTCGATATTTAACACATCATCTGCCGGTATTGGATAAACCTTTACAAAGTCGTTCGCCGGCAATTCAACAGGCCTTGCTGAAGAGCGGTCTTCTCCCTTGATTCCAAACGTGTATTCACCCTTTTTGAGGTTGTGAATTACAAAATTTCCACGTTTATCGAACTTCGACCCCATGTTAAATGTGTAGTCATCATATTCTTTCCAATTGGCCGATGCATTCGGACGATACATCAAAACCAGATTTTCTTCTGTCCCCCGAATCAGATCGACATCCAGGTAACCAATAGGGTAATTTGTTCCGGTTTCTCGTCCGAAATACTCTATTTCGGCGTCAGCCTTGAAATCCTCATGCCAAACACCGTCAACCGACCAATAGCGTTCTCTGGAAATAAAAGGTGTTTCAGCCGTTGTAAAGTACGCATCTGGTGCAACCCAATGGTGTTCTACCCGAACCAGAGAAGAATCGCCGGTTTGCTTCACACGAAGTCGCATCATCGCGTCATCCATATCCAACTCTCCAGTATCCTTTACCATTTTGTATTGATCTGTAATGGCATCGCTAATGCGCTTATAAAAATCGATCGCAACGTATTTTGGTTCAAACGACGTACTCACGCGAATTTTACTTCGCTCGCCGGATAACTCTACTTTCTGCGTATGTGTTTGGAAATCGCTCGAAAAGAATGTGAGCTCCACAGGCACATTATCAAACATTGCTGGTGCAAAACGCAGCCGCTGCCGTAGCGTTAATTCCGTGCTAAAGTTGTTCCCTTCGCTGGTGGTCTTTTGAGAAATGATATCAAAGTGGGTAAAACCCGGATTGTAAATCCAATGTTCAAAGAATGCACCAATATCGTACTTCGTAAACTTCTGAAAATGTTTTTCCATATCATCAGAAGTTACCGCGGTAAACTTATTGTCTACCAAAAAGGATTTCGCTGCCTCAAAGAAAGCCGAATCGCCCATGTACCCTCTCAAGGTATGCGCCAAGTCCGCTCCTTTATCGTACACATGCATTCCATAGGTGTTGGCATGGCCAATGCCTGAAACCGGAAGTGTATCACCATCGCGGAGGTGTGCATAATGCAACACGGCACGGTGATTTGAGGAAATATCCTCATCGTATCGATCCCGGTCGTAAACGTTTTCAAGGAAAATCCGCTCCGAAAAAGAAGCCCAACCTTCATTGATCCACATATCTTCTGCAGTAGCACATGTTACTGTATTACCCCACCAGTGATGCGCCAACTCATGTGCATACAGGGTCTCATAGTTCAAATCACCTCCAACACCAAATCTAGGATACGCAATATTTGTAGCGTGCTCCATTGCACCTCCATTAAAGGGAACCGCATTAAATCCGATGCGATCGAAGGTATGTGTACCGTATTGCTTTAGGAAGGCATCGATACACAGGTCCAGGTGGACAAACGAATTGGCCATGTTTAATGAATCGGATGCTACCGCACTAAGCACCACCGGAATGCCTGAAGAGTGCGACCATTGGTTGAGGGTATAAGGTGCAACAGCAACACTTGCCAGGTACGTTGGAATTGGATCCGTCATTGCCCAGGTGAAGGTTTTTGTACCATTGCCATTATCCTTTTCATCCATTAACACCCCATTACACATCGCTGTCTTGGTATCCTCGCATGTTATTTCAAAGCGATAGGTGGCGCGATCGACGAAATTATCGACACATGGGAACCATACACGACCGTAGTTGTGGGGATTAGATGTAAAGGCTACGCCTAGATTAAATGCATAATCTCCGCTGTAATAAAAACCGCCCCAACTGGCATCACGAATGGGTTTTCCTCCATAATATACACGTATCGTATTTTTATCGGAGGCCGTCATGCTATGCACAATCTCCAGTGCTGGGCCGTTGTGTGTGTAGTTTAACTGCTTTCCATTGGATACAATGCTGTCTACAGTCAATCCTTCCAGGCTTAATTCGAGGTTCGTAAGTGTGTTGGTCGCCGTTAGCTCTATATCGGTGTAGCCCTGAATACGTTGATTCGTGAAGTCAGACATATCCAACACAATATTGTACGAGTTCACATCAAAATCTGTTGCCTTATTACTAGTTTCCAGAACAATTGGTGAGATATGGCCAGAACAATAATGCCCGATCGGCTTCTGCCCTATTGCGCTGATAGTTAAACATATCAACGTCAAAATACCTACAATACGCTTCATATACATTTCAATTCGTTAAATTCGTTCAGCTAAGAACTAAATTTTTACAATGTTACGTCTTTCAACGATTTGTCTCCTACTGATCAGTGCTACGTGTTATGGCCAAATAAAAATAACCAATGCCCATATGCCTAAATCAGGCGACAAGATAGAATATTCAAACGCCATATCGCCTACAATTGATGTAAAAACAACGGGCGCTGATGCAAACTGGGACTACAGTACCTTGACCTCTTCTGGGAATGGCATTGAAGAATACACCCAGAGTTGGCAAACACCTTACATTCTGAACTTTGGTTTTTCCGCAATCGGAAAGAAAATACTAGACACACTGGGATTCAGCGACTTCCAGATGAAAAACGTATATAATTTCTATAAGAATTCATCGTCGTCTTTTTCCGACGTAGGCATC
>DIYD01000078.1 GCA_002428905.1 Bacteroidetes bacterium UBA6063
GGCGTGGACCGGATTCCAGTGTTTATGTGACCACGTTTGAAGCGTCAGAACCATCTATGTACCAGGGATGTGACTCGAGTATCCTGAAAAAACCTGGCATTGCATTTATACATGGTCTGGGAGGAGATATTGGCTCCTGGTACAAACAGATAAAATGGACAGACACATTTTATAATACAGCGTGCTTTGGTGTTGATTATGGGTCTTCCAATTATGAAGTGAGTTTTCATACAGTAGCCAATGAAGTGGATGCAGATCTTTACACGGGTTATTCTAAAGGCATTAATATGGCATTCCCGAAGCGCTGCAAACTGAACGACTACGTCATCGCCCACAGTCAGGGTGGTATAGCGGCCAGATATCTCGACCGCGAATGGGATGTCAGCACATCAGGCACCTTTGGAACACGAAAGTTTTATGGTCTTGTTACTTTTGGTACACCACACGCAGGTGCACATGTAGCGTACACTAAGAATGACCATTATAACTTTGTTCAGCGTTTAGTGCGCGTAGTACTATTGGAAGATGCAGCAGAAGGTCTCTATGACCTAACGGGGCAATTTGGTTTCCTTATTGGAAAAAACATCAACGAAATCACAACGGGTTTGGACAGCCTGCTTTCCACGACACTTGCACCGTTGATGTTATCTGCACAACACACCAACACCCTGGATGAAATGCGTCCGGATAGTCGCACCATGAAAGACTTGAACAGCCACTATACAAAACTGAGACGGGTTGCGTTTTATGGAGTTGAAGACGCTCCTGAATGCTGGCGTCTGTTAGACAACATTGTCGTCAAAGCCTCAACCGATTACGATCTGTGGGGTGCTCAACCCGATAACAGCTTAATAGATACTGTAGAAGCCATTCGCTTCCATCATTTACTTGAGATTGCAGAGCGTAAGAAAGAACTTACCGCCCTACATCAAGGTTACTTGAAGTACCCTGTGCACTGGCGATCCAATTATTTTCAATATACCTTTTTTAGAAGGCGACAAATCGCAAACAAGACAGCAGAAATCCGAAATCGTGAAAAAGCCGTTGAGTTTCTTAATAATGCCAATACTCAATGGCGCTACATCATTGGGTCGTACCACAAAGATTCCTTTACAATAGACACCGTGGTTGATTATGAACTATGCTGGGAGGAGAAATACGGATGGTTGGGTCGGTGGTATTCCAAAAAACACGTATTCGACACGTACAAGGCAGCAGAAGTGTATTATAAAAACCTTAAGGTTTATCGTAAGAAGCGAATGGTGATCACTACCCGAACCAAACAAGTGAAGGTATTGCAGTTCTATCCTTCTGATGGGATTGTACTGGCGAAGAGTCAAAAAGCTTTTCCAGGAGCTACGGAAAAATTGACCGATTTGATGGTTGGGAATAATCATATGCAGGAGCGGAATAGTTCTGAAACCCAACGCGTGTTAATTGACTTGTACAGAGGTCGTTACGATACATTTTTTCAAATAACTAAATAACATGATAACAAAAATGAAAATGGTAGTAGCCGTTGGTTTACTATGGGTTATTGGGTGCAAACCAATCGATCCCCCAAAAATTCTGAACACCGAATACAATCCTCTTGTTTGGAAGGTTGAGCGCGATCGTAAAGGACTTGCATCCAATAATTATTTCTATAAAGATTTGATCATTCAGGGAACAGAAGGTACTGGCGAATATTTCAAGTTGACGGCCTTATCTGCAGATTCTGGAGTTGTAGTATGGGAGAATACAGATTGGCGAGATAAATTCTACCCATATGCTCCAGAGGACTCCGATATATCAAGTAATATTTTGGTGGCAACGGCAAATCGAACCGTGATGGCAGTAGAACTCGATAGCGGTAAAACCATCTGGACGGCTACGATTGAAAATCCGAGTGTCTGTGGCATACGCATCATTGGTGACTGGGCCTATAAATCGGACCAATACCCCAATGGTAGATACAGTGCCATGTATCGCTTCAACATTTATGACGGGACCCGGGAGGAGGTATTTCGAATTACACGTAAAGAACATGGGAATAACATTTATGAACCCAATCTTAAGCTTCCCGTTAAATGGACTACTCCCCATGGAGACGAGTTACTGGTGATGCACAATCGAAGTTATGGAAGAGGTGTGAACGGAAGAGACCGAATGGATATACTTGCATATAACCTGACCGCCGATTCGATGGAATGGTATCGACAAGGAATAGACGAAAGTAGTTCGAGTTCTGGAGCTGCAATTTCAGGAAATAACGTGTATTTCTATGGAATGTGGCATGCCTACTGCATCAATCCGGCTAACGGCGACACAAAATGGAAATACAATGTCGGAATCAGTTCCGGAGGCGATTTTAATACAGCTAATATTCTCATTGCCGGGGATAAACTGATTGTAAAGCAGGAGAACTTCAGGATGACTGCCTTAAACAAAGAAACTGGTGAGAAAATATGGTACAACCCGCAGACCGCACCTTCTCCCCATTTGCTCACTTCACATGAAGATACCATCTGGATGGCCAGTGGCGGTATTTTAGCTATTGATGCCAACACTGGAAAGGTCTTCTTCAATTGGGATAATGGCGGAAAAGGTTGGTGGAGCAATCCGGTATTGCCTCATCCCAACAACGGGAATATCTATACAACAGACGGTGCGTACATCTACTGTTTAAATCCAAAATATCTGGATTAGTAGAATCGGGATTCCTGGCATGATTTCTCATATTCTGGCGAAAAGCTATATTCGTACTTAACCCATTTGCGAATGAACTCTATGAAACGATATACACTTGGATTTGTTGTTGCTTTAATTGTTGGCTGCTTAACCGGTCAGGCTCAAACCGTATGGACCGGGGCTCCGGTTACCATACACAAAATTGATAGTGCTGACTGGACGCTGGCAGAAAACCAGGATCGAATTACGGACAGCGTTTGGATTACCCGTCAGCACAGTAAAGCATTTTATAACATTGCACGTGAATCGGGTTATACGGGTTCTAGCCCTATTGGTACCGAATGGGCTATTGGATCAATTGACAGTTTTGCAAGTCTCACTTATCAACCATTTATAAAAACCACCCAGGGCGGTCCACAAGAAGTTATAGATACTCCAATGGTGCTACATCTTATCCAGGAAGATATCTATATTTCATTCAAATTGCTTTCATTTTCAGGGTTGAATAAGGGCGGATTCAAATACGAACGGTCTACAGACCCTTCTGTAGGAATACCCTCGCTGGAGCAATCGAATACTGCGATTTATCCAAACCCAGCCCACGATTTTCTTCAATTAGACCCACAGTTGATTGGACAAGAAGTAACCATTTATGCGATCACAGGTGAAGAAATCACTACAGTTACCGTCCCGTTAAGCGGTAAACTGAAGCTTGACGTTCTATCATCTGGTACTTATCTCTTACGTTCAAACGGCACCCAAACACAGCGGTTTGTCAAACAATAATGCGCATGTTGTCGGCAAGAATTACACAGTGAAATCCACTTAACGACTTCACCGGCTAGAAGCATCGTATCTTTTTTCTTATATTTGGGTCGGTTGTATGTGAAAATGACCGTTTCGGGGTAGTGATGTTTACAGATGGTGCGCATACAGTCTGAATCATGCGAACAGTATGAAAAAACTATACTCTATTATACAACAGTTTACGCTCAACCCTAAGGCTTTCTTTCTTACATTATCCTTCATCTTTATTGGCACTTCCTTCGGTTTCGCTCAAAAAATCATTTACACGGGTAAGACCATAACTTTTGAAAAACAGGATTACGCAACCTTCACGTTAGCTGCTAACCAGGATCGAATTACAGACAGTGTTTGGATTACCCGTCAGAATGACCGCGGTATTTACAACATTAAAGTAGAATCTTCTTATACCAACAGCTCTTCTCCTTCGGGTACAAAATGGGCATTTGGAAAAACCAGCAACCTATCTTCTCTTACCTTTAGCGATTGGGAAACAACGGTTGGTAGCAACCCGCCAGGCATGGTAAATCGCGATATGGTATTGATGATTGAAAAAGACAGTATCTACATCGATATTAAATTTACCTCCTGGACTCAAGGTGGTGCTGGAGGAGGATTTGAATACGACAGAAGCACCGACTGTAGAGATTTTGACACCATTTCTAAAACCACCTGCGATAGCTTTGTATCACCCAGTAAGAAATACGTTTGGAAGAAAAGCGGTACCTATTATGACACACTAACGAACGCAGCGAGTTGTGATTCTATTATCATGATAAAGCTTCATGCCTATACCCAGGACACGGGTACTTTATTCCGGTCGGGATGCGGAATGGCCACCTTACCTGTTTCAGGCGACACCGTAACAAAAACGGGCACGTATTATGAAACCATAAAGGGTGGAACCATCTGTAAACGGGATTCTGTGGTAGAAACCAAGGTCTTCATCTTTACGGTCCCCAAGGTCAATATGAAACTCACCGGTTGTGACAGTGTGGTCTCACCCAGCGGACTTCATGTTTGGAACAAAAGCGGCACGTACACGGACGTGCTGACCGCGGTGGGTTCTTGCGACACCATAGCTACGGTAGAGGTGACCATAAATGAAACAAAGACAACCAACATAACGGAAACTGCCTGTGATGCCTATACATCGGCTACGAGTAAAGTGTACACCACATCTGGAATTTATACCGACACGCTCAGTACCTCAACCGGGTGTGATTCATTGATCGTTCTGGATTTAACAGTGAATGAATCTCAGTTTAAACGCATTTTCCCAACGGAATGTAAGGTAGCATATACTTCTCCAAGTGGAAAATATATGTGGGACACTGATGGTACCTACATGGATACCATTCCTACTATGGCTGGTTGTGATTCCGTTATCGAAATTCGTTTGACCATGGCCACACCAAAAAGCGACATCAAGATTTCGTCGTGTGAGCCCTGGATATCACCGAGTGGTAAATATACCTTTAGCGTAAGTGGTGACTACATCGACACATTATCCGGTGCAAAGAGTTGTGACTCATTGGTAAACATTAACTTCACCCGATTGGAGAGCTCAACTGCCAATGTTACTATTCCAGTAGCAATAAATAAATTCCACGCCCCTAGCGGTAAGTATGTATGGAATGCAAACGGTTCATACAAGGATACAATCCCAAATGTTCAAGGTTGTGACTCGTTCATAACGTTCGATGTAACAGTTGAAAATGTAACAATGGATGTTACGAATGATGACGTTAAACTCGTGGCTCAGGCAACAGGTTACAATTACCAGTGGCTGGATTGCGATGACGACTATGCCATCATTGTAAACGAGCGTTTCCAGAGCTTTAGACCAAGCAAAAAGGGAAGATATGCCGTTGAGATCAGCAATCAATGGAGTCGTGATACTTCCGATTGCTTTGAAGTGAATTTGAGTTTAGAAGATATCAATCCGTACAATATTACCGTGTACCCAAATCCAAATTCAGGTCAGTTTAGTGTTGATCTTAGAGAGGTGTACAACCAGGTACTTTATATTGAGCTATACACAACAACCGGAAGAGTTGTTCAACACATCACTGATATTCAACCGGTTACTCACATGAACCTCTCCAATGATATGGAATCTGGTTTATATCTGGTGCGCATCGTAAGTGACGACTTCTCGTACAGCACACCTCTATTGGTAAAATAAAGAAACGATATAACGAATTTAAAGGCTCTGGTAAACCAGGGCCTTTTTTTATGCTATCCACATTCCAATATATTACACACACACCAACAAACTCCATTAGCTAACTAGCAAAAAGTAACTAATTAAACTACCTTCGGTCGGTAAACGATTAAAATAATGTGTTATCATGTGAAGCAAACCACTTCCATGGATATTCTTGCTGCTCAATTGGGTGTTGATATGCCCAAAGGAGATTTCGACAAACTCTACCAACCGCAAGGACATATCAATGGATTCGGTTTTGAGTGGATGCCAATTCGTGCAGATGAAAATCCGGATCGGTTGCGGATTGCAAAATGGTGGTTGATGCCACCCTGGGAAAAAGAGTGGTCAACAAAAGCGATGAACACCTTAAACACCAAAGTTGAAAAAATTGATACACCACGCAGTATCTGCCACCGATTTCAAAAGAAACATGCAACTCTGGTAGTCGATGGGTTCTATGAATGGCAACATGTGGGTTTAACCAATAATGTGAATGGAAAAAAGGAGGTAGATAAAATACGCCACTTAATCTTCAAGCCGAATGGCGAGTGCTTTCAGCTTGCCTGCTTGTATTCCGACTGGTATTTCCCCGAATTGGATGCAACAATCAAGACGGTGTCTGTATTAACGCGACCGGCAAATGAACTCATGTCGCATATACATAATACCAAAAAGCGCATGCCTGTAATTTTTGAACCTGAAATGGCCAACCACTGGTTGAACGGACATGTACAGGTAGAAGATATTCTGGATATGGACGAATACTTTGAAGAACTGAATTTAATGGCTTTGAAGCGTTAACTTATTTTTGTACATGTTTAAGTGTATTCTAGCCATTGTTCTATCCTTAACCTTCGGACTCACCAACGCACAGGTGTTAACCGATTCAACCCTTATCGTTACTAGTTATTGGGAAATTGGGGATGTTTTCACCTATAATGTCGCACAACAGGAAACCAGGATCAAAGGAAAAAAAGAAAGTCTGGTAAATACGTCGTACACCATGCAACTTGAGGTAACCAGAGCCTCCAACTCTTCTTACACTATGGAATGTACGTATACCAATTTCGCAACCGATGCCAAACTTTCTAAGGAAGAAAAAAACATCATCGATTTGTATGATGGCTTGATGGTACGTTACAAGGTAAGCGAATTCGGTGACTTTCTGGATGTGCTTAACTGGAAGGAAATTCGATCAATGGCAGAAGACATAGTAAAAGCCACTGTAGCAGGCAAGGTGGATACGTTAAGCGACTCCACCGTAGATATGTTGTTAAACCTCACCATGGCTCAGTTTTCGACCAAAGATCAAATTGAGACCTTCTTAATTCAAGACATCCGTCAACTTCATTACCTGCATCGCCTGATCATATCGCGGGTGAACGAAAACACCTACGAAAAGTACTATGTTAACCCGTTCATGGATGAACACTTCAGTGGAGTAGAATCTCATACCATTGAAGACATTGACAAATTCGACCAGACCGCTATTGTAATCGTAAGAGCTGAACTGCCCAAAGAAAACACGAATAAGCTTATGCGTGATTATATGATTAATCTTGTCGAAAACCTTGGTGGTTCGGCCAGTGACGTAAAAGATGAAGATATCCCAGTCTATTCAATCCGCGAGTCGTCACGATACACTATTGATTATGATCTTGGGGTGGTAGAGAAATTGTCGTACAAGAAAAAAACATCTGGTCAGGACAACTCCACCGCTATTTCTTATAAATACAAACTAATCGACTGATTGAACCGATTGATTAGAAAGTCGCTCGATAAGTGGTTGTAACTTCTCAATGGTCACATGTTCCATGATCACAATTTTGAACCAGGCAGGGTTTGAGTGATTATCCGGTACCAAGCCAAATTCTTCGGCAATTTCCTTTGCCACGTATTTCGCCTTCATGGTGATGATGTTTGACCTTGGGTGGCGATAATATTCGATATCCAACGCATCTAAACGTGCGCACATCCATTCCGTACGTTTCTGGAGTATAAATACTTTCTCCTGCCAACCGAATGGGCCATTCTTGGCCAAAATCATCCAGATAGCAACCGCATTCGCACCAGAACGGCTGCCAATCATTGTACAATCCTCCCCTTCTACGTAACTGGCTTCTTGCGTGTGCGTATAATGGATCAGTCCTTTTCGAATGAGGAATATTCCCGTACCATATGGAGCCTGTGCCATTTTATGCGCATCGAGCGTGAAGGAGGAGATATCCGGGTTTTCGAAACTCAATGCTGTCTTGCCATCCGTAAAAGGATAGTAAAACCCTCCATACGCTCCGTCCACATGCATTTTAAAATCAACTTCTTTAGCTTTCAACACGTCAACATAGTGCGCAACGGTATCCACAGAGCCAAACATTGTCGTCATCATGTTGCAAACCACAATGAAATATTTTTTGCCGTTCTGCAGCGCCTTGTTCACTGCCTGCTCTACATGCTCAGGCATGGCCAATCGGGTTTCAAAATCAACGTCCGCTTTGTACACATCCAACATCAGGATATTACCCGCCTTGTCCATTGAATAATGGCTATCTGCACTACACAAAATACATACTTCGTCGGTTGAAGCATTCATTTCGTTCATGTAGTAATTGCGATAGACCCAAATGGCTTGCATATTGGCTTCAGTTCCACCTGACGCCACATAACCATCAAACTGTCCTGCTTCCCCATTAAGTATATCAACGGCGCACATATCAATCAGCTGCCTCTCAATTGCTTGCGTACCGCTAAAAAACGACTCAGATTTACCCAGGGTGTGGCATCCGATGTGGTTGGGGTTTTGAATTAACGTTGAGATATATGGTGCATTTTCAAGAAATGAATCGTCTTGATTAAACACTTTATCGTCTAAGTAGGAAGCGGGTATCCCCAATACCGACTCCTCGCTGTAATTTATATTATTGTCAAGCGCCCCAAAGACGGTTTGCTTAATTTCTTCGTGTGATTTGCGCACCCAGTTCTTAGCCATTTGCCCGTTGTTATTAGGTGCAAATGTCTTGCTAAATCAGGGTTAATCCTACGATTTATTCGGTGATATGCCTCAGGTTGGCTCTGAAAGAACTGAAACGTATTTCGGATTAAACGCAACATGCCCTTTAATCTTTTTACTACGGGGTAATGGATCCTCATAACTCCATGCAAAGTACTCTGTTGTTGGGTTCTCGGCGAAGTTCCAGTAAGAAGCTTCTCCTTTTATTGGGCAATACGACGAGCGTTCAGCTTCAGATACCAATTCCTCCACTAAATCTTCCTTCGGTATATAAAATACCGGATTATACACCGTCATACCTACTTCTTTGAGTATTAGGGCATTTGTGGTTTGCGCCACGACTTTCCCATCATGTGAAATGGTTAACTTTCTTGGGTAGTTGTCTACTACGGCATAGTGTCTCTTTTCAGTGGTTTCCATAATTGTATCTCTTTATGCAGTCCGTCGGTAATGCTGAACTAAACATGACGCTGCAGGTAATTGTTTTATTCAATAACTCAATAGACATTGCGAATCATAAAGGTAATCCTCGAAAGAAACTTCTCAAATAATCGCGATAATCGGCCTTTTGAACCTTATAAACCGCGCTCAAATTTTGCGCTGATTTCTGTTTAATTTTAAACGGTAAACCTTGCAAATAGGTCAAACTTCTTGCGTGGTTCCAGGGGTTCGTAGAGAATAGTATGGAAACTTCTTTCGTATTCCACCTGATCTCCGCTAGTTGAACCATTTTTAAATCCCCCCAAAAGCTCAACTGGGCGCGATAAGGTTGAATCGTTATGTCTCTGACTTCATCCAATGTGAGTATTAGTTTACATCGCTCTTGTCTAAAGGCATTAAGATGAAATACCAACACCTTAGGTCTAAGTTCCGCATGACAGAAAAGCTCTTCCGCTGAGAATCTATTGAATTGATGAAGGCCTGATATGTAGTTTAGACGTGGAGAAGAATAGGTATAGGTAAGACGGTTCAGTATGCTGTAAGGCTCTACCTCATCTTGTTGGATTGCTCTGGACATCCAGTCAAACGCAGATGCTCGTATAAATTCCAAAATGCTATTCTAAGTTCAGTGTATGGAATACCCCAAAAATGAATCCTGCACTGTACAGACGATCAGCGATATTGGTTTCTGTGGTTTTAATAAGGCCAAAACGAAATACATTTTCAATGCTCCAGCCCCAGTTCCCATCCGTTTTGTATTGTATTCCGAGGCCGGCTTCGAGCATGGCATTAAAGCGTCTGAAGTCCTGATTCGTAATCTTGTTCGTAATCACTTGTCCGTCTTCAAGCCGAAGGACGGCAGCAGAACGGATTAGGTGATTTAATGAAAATCCAGTATTGGTTACAAACTGAAGGTTAGTGCGTCCAAACCTGCACCGCAATTTAGCGGGAATTGAAAGGTATGAAAACTGATTATTAGCGATATCAATTCTTCCCGGATTACCCAACGCCCCTCGGTCGGGGTCTATGTGACGCTCAAACCAGAAAAGACCGGGTCCAAAAAACCGATACCCGTAGTTATGCCAGCTAATACCCGTTTGTATGCCCAGTTTATGATTTAGCGTATATACCGTATGCAAATCAAGGCCCATTAGAAATTCCGAGGTCTCAGACTCTTTAAGGCTTAATACAGGTTGGGCATCTGTTGGATTCTCGACTAAAACTTGTCTATAAGACCAGTGCGTTGAGACATTTAACCCGAGCGAAGTAAAGCCAACAACCTGACCTTTGGATGCCACGTACAGGAGTAATAATGGTATTAATAAAATGGTTCTTTTCATACTTGATTTATCGAGGTTATCTCGGCCGCTATTTGCGTTGGTTGTAAACGAATCTAGTTAATTTAAATTTTTGATCCATGTCAAAAATCATCGTTCATCGTACATTTACCTTTGAATTATGATTTCAGTTAAAAAGTATACAGCACTTGGTTTGGCCTTTATTGCATCCGTGATGAGTTGTAAGACCAAACAAGATCCGGTTACCACACCACCTCAGGTACAATCTGAAGTTGTACCTATTGATATCAACAAACACGGGTTTGAATTTCTTGAACGCATTAATGGTTTGTGGATCGGTACGAATCACGTTTTGTCGTGGGAGTTTGACTGGTTTGCATTTGATTTTAGGCCTATCTCTTCTTCGCATGTATTTAATATGTTCGAAGGTGGTACAATGGGCAATCTACTGAACTCATTTTTTGTCACCGATTATAAAGGTACCCGCACCATAATGGCCAGAAATGGTGGTGTACTCAATGGGATTTACAGAACCAGTTATTTCGTTTTGGATAGCATTAAGACTTCAGGTAACTCAACCACTTACAGGCTGGTAGATGCCCTGGGAGGTGCACAAACAATGTACATGGAACTTACCTTCAACGGAACAGACAATCTTACATTCGAGGCATTCACCAGTCGTCTTGGCGAAAGCCCCAAACCTCGAAAACACATGGCATTTAAGGGTACGCGGCAATCCACCACACTTTCCGACAGCATCGGAAAGCAATACAATTTCCCACAGAACACCCCAGCCTGGGATTTTTCTCAGGGTTTTAGAACAGACTACCTCTATGTAATCGACGGAGAGCCATCTGCGAAGTCTTCTACATTTCTTGCCCAGGGGCAATCGAATGATGTGTATAAGCTGGCTACACTTTCAGGAGATCCGTTTACCATCAAAGATCATGTAAACATGGGCGCTTTGAGTGTTAAGATTAATCGCAATGCCGATATTAAAGATACGGACCTATTCACCTACTTATCTACCGACTCATTGACCGATGTAAATGGTTATATGATTACAGACAGGTTTGAATCCGTGGTGTTGTTTCCAACATTAAACGGTGGTGAATCAGACTTTGAATTCACGTACGTACATCCGGGCATCTATTATGTTACGGTTATTGCCGACAAAAATGGGAATGGGTATCCTTCCGAAGGCGATATTACACATGTAAGCCAACGTATCGAAGTGAAACCAGGTAAGAAAGCGAACATCACAATTAAAGACATTTACATTCAAAATTAAGCGTGATTAACTGTGCATTAATTTGTGTAAATCATTGTAAATAAGAACCTAAGCAAGACAAAGGAATGCTATATTGCGTCCAAAACAGAAATAGATATGAAACCAATTAAATACATACTTGTCGTAGCATCCAGTGCTACCCTTTTTGCAGTGAGCTGTAAAGACACAGTTGAACCTGCTACAACGGCCGTTACGTATGAATCGGAAGTTGGTAAGCTTATGACAAATTATTGTATTTCATGCCACAGCGGAGATAAACCTGCAGATGGTGTTGACTTAACCACATACGAAAATGTGAAGAAACAAGCCGAGAAAGGTGAACTTACCGAGAAGATGAATGACGAAAATGATCCAATGCCTCCAAGTGGAATGCTGACTGCCAGCAAACGAAAAATCATAGACGATTGGATCAGCAACGGGATGCCGGAAAAGTAACTCTAGCCCTTCCCCGCCCGAATTCGACTTAACGTTTCTTGTGATATCCCAAGGAAGGTAGCAATATGCCCTAACGAAACACGCAACTCCAAATCTGGAAAATGCTGTAGAACCATATGATATCTTTCTTTAGCGGTGAGGAACATAAAACCCTTGGAAAAGTAATCAATAAAGGCCAGTTGTACTTCGATCAACCTTCGCCTAAAAGTCTCTATTCCAATGTATTGTGTACTCATCTGATTGAGTTTTTCATAATCAAACAGATACAGCGTAGTGTCTTCCGTGGCTTCCAGGTATTCAAAGCTTTCAACCCGGTTTACCAGACTATACCAAACAGAGAAGAAATGACCATCAAGATAAAACCAGGTAGATATATCTCGTCCTTTATCGTTGTGGTAAATTCGAACTGTTCCCTGTTCAATGAAATACAAATGGCGGCATACCTGTTGTTCTCTTAGAAACACTTCACCACGTTTAACCAACTTCGGTTGAGCAAGATTCAAAAAGGATTCTTCAACCTCAAGAGATAGTTGAACATATTGAGCTATGGCCTCTTTCAAACTCATTCGCCCAAATAAGAAAGCACTAGAGGTATATTATCGGTTTGAACCATGTCCGGACTAAACTTCAATGCCGGTAATATATCTTGTCTGATTTTCACCCCATATAAGGCCAGCTTTAGATTGTGCGATCGCAACAGGTCAATACTTTCGCTGGTCTCATCGAGGTAATTCGTAACAAAGCCACTAAAATCATGTTGCAAGGCGGTCTGTATATTTTCTGAGGTAATGTTTTTAGTATAAAACAACTCAATACCCATTCCCGTCAGGGGTTGAAATGCAGCCAAATTTGCCACGTCTCGCGATTCTACAACTACCTTAGTGTTCAATCCATAATTCTTTAGCAAGTGGCTTAAGGAGCGCTGGAATTGCTGATTATATGCTTCTTTATCAGTCACTTCCGACTGAGGTTGCACGTTGAGGGAAAGCCAAACATTCAGATTCTCGTCGGTGATAAAACTCAACAAGTCTTCCAATCTCCAAAGGTGCTGTTTTGCATTGATTACCGTACCAACCCTGTTGTACGTTATTAAATTCAGGTCTTTCCAATCATGCGCTGAAACGAAGCCATTCCCGTTGGTGCTCGTTTGTAAATCACCATCGTGGAATAAAACGACTTGACTGTCTTGCGATAACTGAATATCCACCTCAACCCCATCCGCATCGTGCATAAGCAATGCCTGTTTTATGCTCTCTTCCGAATTCGGTGCATAATGATTATTGATACCAGGAAATCCTGCGCCACCATGCCCAAGCACAATCACCTCTTTGCGCTGAACATCAGGTTTCCCACAGCCTACCAGGGTTAGAACTAAAAACGATATGACAAGCCTACAGTTGAACAAAATGTTATTCCGTTAAGTCTAAATTCCGTTTTATTTCGAGCACCTTCCTGGTACATTCCCACTCCAAGATTACCGAGTGCCTCCATCTGTTTGGATATGGGAACTACCGCTCCATAACCCGCGAATAGTTCATGAATATGTGTATGTGCTCTTCCTGAATAATCGTAACGAAAAAACGTGTAGCCGGTAAAGCCATCTGCCTTGAGACGATAATCTGTTTCCACCGTGATTCCAGGAATATCCGACCATAAATAGTTGGAACGACTCATGTTGAATTTCGGCCCCATACCAAACACAAAATGATCTTTAACGTACTCAATTTTAGCCAATTGCGCGAGGCCAGAATAGGAAAGTGAAGTTGAGGTATTTACAGACCACTGGCCGTAACCCGTGTTCAGGATCAGGCAACCAAGTATGCTCATAACCACCTTACGCATGTAGCAAATATAGGTGAGGTTAGAATTTATAACTTACCGATAAACTCGGCAAAATAGGCAATTGATTCACCCGGGTATAACTCACCCGATCAAAATAGAATATATTGTCGCGGTTATAAACGTTTGTACAGCTGGCAATGAATTCCATAACCTTACCCGTGGCCTTTTTCACCTCAGACTCCGGATCAAGTTTCTTAAAGGTAAGAATGTATTTTAAACTAGCGTCTAACCTGTGATAATACGGTAGTCTACCACGGTTGATGTCGTCATAGACCACGGTAAAGTCGCCGTTGGCCGTACGATAGTCTTCCGAGATTCCATCGGTAAAGGAAATGTTCTCATAAAAGCCTTGAGTGAGCGTAAAGGGGAATCCACTCCCGAAATTCCAACGTATGTTGGCTTCCCATTGGTGGTCTTTACCCAGTGCGTATGAAGTCACCACATTTATGTTATGTCTTCGATCGAAGTGAGGTTGATACCTACGGATTCCATCATAACGCGACACGTTGTTGTACGAGTAAACCAACCATAGATACCAGCGATCCGACTGGCGTTTATAGGTGACATCGAATCCGTAAGCCAGGCCTGTTTCAACGACATAGTCCTTTCGCAAATGTTCCGGTTTATCCGCAAATTCAAAATTGTCATCATAGATTTTATCGCGGTTGATATTCGTAATCTGAGTGAAGTCTTTGGCATAACCCTCAATGTTAATCGTAGCCAGGCTATCGACATCAATCTCAAATCCTCCAACCAGGTGTTGTGCCGTTTGCATTCGGTGCGTAACCGGCTTATTTCCGACAAACTGTGGTAGCTCCTCCGGGCCCGATAAGAACCCATAGAACAAGTTCACCACGTCTCGATCACTTGATGCACTTAACAGGTTCTGAGAATATAGTCCGGCAGCCAACTTAAATCTTAATCTACTGGTCATCAAGAACTTAAATCTAAAGCGAGGTTCTAAACTGGTATTCCCTAACGATGCGTAGCGTTGAATACGTAGTCCGGGCTCAATTATAAACCGGTCTACCAATTTGGCATTATAATTCACGTAGCCCGCAAGTTCTGTTGTGTTGTTTTCTTGCGAAATTCTTCGATTCACTGAGTTGTAAATCTGGAATATGGTCTGAAAACCATTTAGTTCCATGCCATATTTCAGCTTGGCATCTTTCAAAAAATACGTAAAGTTCAGCCCCAGATTGAATCCATCAATGCCCGAGCTTCGTGGTCTGGCATCTTGTTCAATTTGCTCAATGTTGTAATTCGAGTACGCAAAAGAGCCATCAATTACATTTTTCGATTCTTGCGGAACGAGTAAGAATTTACCACCAAAACCCTGAGACTTCCAGTCGTACGTGGTCGTATTTGGGAAATCGACCCGATCGTTGTAATCGAAATAGAACAGCTTTAAAAAGCTTCCTGACTTGGAGTTTAATGAAACCTTGGTGTATAAATCGCTGAACGAATAGGGCAGTTGATCCTCACCTACATAATTGTAAAACATGCGTGAGGATCTATCGAGATAACTATTCTTATAACTAAAAATATACGAAGCATTGGCACGCTCGCCTTCTTTTCTTCGGTGCTTGCTTTTGAACGGCCCTTCCAA
>DIYD01000307.1:0-16806 GCA_002428905.1 Bacteroidetes bacterium UBA6063
TTTGAGATAAGTACTTCAGAAGGATTGGACACTTCCCTTAAGCCGTGACCAGCCATTTCATATATGCCCATTTCCGACGCCGAACCGAACCTGTTCTTCACAGCTCGTAGAATTCGGTACACATGATGTCGGTCTCCTTCAAACTGCAATACTGTATCAACCATGTGCTCCAGCACCTTTGGTCCTGCAATCTGACCATCTTTGGTGATATGTCCAATCAGGAAAACCGGTGTATTACTTTCCTTAGC
Organism: Bacteroidetes bacterium UBA6063; assembly: GCA_002428905.1. GTDB lineage: Bacteria > Bacteroidota > Bacteroidia > NS11-12g > UBA9320 > UBA987. The sequence continues at coordinate 249 of DIYD01000307.1, forward strand.
GAAGCGGAGCAATTGTCCGGTACACTCTCTGATTTGCGATATACTGCCCGGTGTAGATTCAATGGCCTTACTGAATAAGGTCTGCACCGAGTCGACAATCAGGATTTCCGGATTCAACTTTTTAACCTGCTTGAAGATTTCCTGTATTTCGGTTGCCGACAAGATGTAACATTCTTCGTTGTTTATCCCCACCCGATCTGCGCGCATCTTGAGTTGGTTTTCACTCTCTTCACCACTTACATAAAGTACCTTTTGGTTTGTTTTTAAGGCCGTTTGCAGCATGAGAGTAGACTTACCGATACCCGGTTCGCCACCTATGAGCACCAAACTTCCCAGGACAACACCACCACCGAGCACGCGGTTTAACTCGTGGTCGTGTGTACTAAACCGTTGTTCAGGCCCACTTTCGAGTTGAGCGATTTGCTTGGGTTCAGATTTTTTAACCTTTTTATCTGCCGAATCTACCCAGGCTGGTATGTGTTGGGACGCGCTTTTCTCAACCACTTCCTCCACATAGGTATTCCATTGTTTACAGCTTGGGCAATTCCCAATCCATTTGGAGGAAGAAGCACCACAATTCTGACAATAAAATACCGTTTTTGCCTTCGCCATAATCCGTTTGTAAATTCAACTGGTTTGTTCCTCAAACATAAACGATAAACCCATAATAAAATGGGAGTTTGCGCATTCTTTTATCGTGTATTACCATTAAATTAAATTGAGTCCGATAAACAAAGGGAAATATCAAAGTTTTTCTATTTTTGCCAATAGTCAAAAAATCTATAATAAAGATCTGAAATAATGAAAAAACCGATTGTATTGATTTTAGCATTTGCATTGTTCTTAGGCTTGAACCTAAACGCTTATGCTCAGGAAGATGGAGCTTCAACCGATAACGGCGATGCTCAAGAACAAGTAGACGGCGATGCTAATCAAGATGCTGATGGATCTGACGAAGGTACAGCAGAAGAAGCTGAACCAGCAGAAACCAGCGAACCAGCAGCAGACGAAGCAGCTGAGGCTGCAACGGAAGCAGTTGAAGAAGCGGCAGCAGAATCTAAGGGTGAAGGTATTGCGGTTATCCGTGACAAGTTCATTGAAGGTGGTGCAGGTTTCATGGCCTTACCCCTGTTGTGTTTAATTCTTGGCTTAGCCATTGTAATTGAGCGCCCTATCTCTCTGTTTACGGTAACTACCAATTCAGAAAAATTCATCCGTCGTGTTGAGGACGCGTTGGTTTCTGGAGGCATCGAATCAGCGAAAGACGTGGCACGTAACACGGCTGGTCCGGTTGCAAGTATCTTCTATCAGGGATTAGACCGTGCAGATGAAGGTTTAGACCAGGTTGAAAAATCAGTTGTTTCGTACGGTTCTGTACAAATGGGACAATTGGAAAAAGGTCTTGTTTGGATTTCGCTTTTCATCGCACTGGCACCTATGCTTGGTTTCATGGGTACTGTAATTGGTATGATTGGTGCATTCGACGCGATCGAGAACGCAGGTGATATTTCTCCTGCCATTGTAGCAAACGGTATTAAGGTGGCACTTTTAACAACGGTAGCTGGTTTGATCGTTGCGATTATCCTACAGATTTTCTACAACTTGTTGGTTTCTAAAATCGACTCAATTGTAAACAACATGGAAGACTCTTCTATTCGTTTAGTAGACATGTTGATCAAGAATGACGTAGTTAAGGCCGGTTAATAGACTGAACTATGGATACTAAAAGAATTATTATATATGCCTATTATCTGATAGCGGCGGTACTTGTTGCCATTTCGCTGGGTCAGATATACTCTGGCAATGAGCTAGACGGCTCCACCTTTATGGTGCGGTTAAGCCAGATAGCGCTATATATTGCAGTTATTGCAGCCGTTGGGCTTGCAATTGTAGGGCTCATTCAAAATCCAAAGAGTTTGATATGGGTGGGCGCAGGAGTTGTTGTCTTATTGGTTCTATACTTCATTGGAAAATCGGGAGCGCCTGATGCGTTGACGATTGAGATGAAAGATGATGGATTAACACTGGATGTACTTCAGAACTCGCATGCAGGCGTTTGGGCTGCACTTGCGATGCTTGGTATTACTGTAGTAATGGCCATAGCATCTGGGGTTAAGTCAATGTTAGATTAAGGGTTAGCACTATGGGAAGAAAAAGTAGAAGTACACCAGAAATCAATGCCGGTTCGATGGCGGATATCGCCTTCTTGCTATTGGTATTCTTCCTGGTTACGACAACTATGGACCAACAAAAAGGATTACGGGTACAATTACCTCCATATCCAGACCCAACAGTGCCTCCTCCAGTTGTAGAACAGAACGATCGTAACGTATTGGAAGTATTGGTAAACTCGGGCGACCAGTTGTTGGTTGAACGTAAGCCCCTTCGAATTGAAGAACTTACCGATCTTACGAAAAGACATATTCAAAACGAAGGTAGAGATCCGAATTTCTCAGACTCATCTACCGCTGCCGTGGTATCGTTGAAAAACGACCGTGGTACGTCGTTAGAGCGTTATGTACAGGTTTATAATGAGCTTATACGTGCGTACAACGAATCGAGAGACGAATATGCGCGCTCGAAGTATGGAAGGCCTTTTAAAGAACTTCCACCGAAGGGCGATGAAGCAACTGCAGTGAAGAAAAAGTTCCCGATGAAAATTTCGGAAGCAGAACCTGTTGAGTATACACCATAAATAACAAGAACATGTCAAAATTTAGAAAAGAAGGTAAAAAAGAATCTCCGGGTATTAATACATCGGCATTGCCTGATATCGTTTTCATGCTTTTGTTCTTCTTTATGGTTGCAACAAAGATGAGAGACCCAAAGGTAATGGTTAAAACATCTGTACCTGTGGTTTCTGAGGTGGAGAAGATCGTTAAGAAATCGTGGATCAACCACATTTTGGTAGGACCTCCAACTGACCCAAGCAAGGGAGATGCGCCTCGGATTCAGTTCGACGACAAGTTCGGTTCTGTGGACGAAGTTCAACAGTTCATCACATTGAAAAAGAATGAGCACCCTGAAGCGATCAGAGATTATTTGACTACCGCTATTAAGGCAGATCGATCTGTTAAAATGGGGCTGATTCAGGACATCAAGCAGGAATTGAGAAAAATTAACTCGTTGAAACTACTGTACTCCGCATCGGAGGGAGAAGTGGAAGAGTAAGATATACACTTAAATTACTAGGGGCTTTAAAGCCCCTTTTTTTGTTTATAGAGGGCACGTTAGATTTTTATAACCACTATATTGCGCCCTCGTTTACAGGCAACGTGAACACATGGCTCTGAGCTTAAAAGAAATTAAGAACCCCATTTCCTCCGAACTCGAGGAATTCGAAAAACGCTTCCGTAAGAGCATGAAAAGTCGAGTAGCGTTGCTCGACACTATCATGACCTACATCGTCAAGCGAAAAGGGAAGCAGATGCGACCAATGTTTGTATTGCTCTGTGCCAAGCTCTTTGGTGAAATCAACGAACGCAGCTATCGAGGTGCATCCCTGGTTGAGTTATTACATACAGCCACCTTGGTACACGATGATGTTGTAGACGACGCAGACAAACGTCGTGGGTTTTTCTCCATCAACGCCTTATGGAAAAATAAGGTTGCCGTACTGGTGGGCGACTACCTCCTCTCAAAAGGGTTATTGCTTTCACTGAAAAACAAGGATTTCGACATGCTGGAAATCTTGTCAACCGCCGTGGAGGAAATGAGTGAAGGTGAATTACTTCAAATGGAGAAGGCACGTAAACTCGATATTACGGAAGACGTCTACTACGACATCATCTCGAAAAAAACCGCTTCGCTTATCGCCAGTTGCTGTGCCATAGGAGCAGCGTCTACCCAGGATGATCCCGAAGTGATCAAGAAGATGACCGAGTTTGGTATGTACACCGGCATTGCCTTCCAAATCAAAGACGACCTCTTCGACTATGGCGATCAGGATGTAGGAAAACCTACTGGAATTGACATCAAAGAAAAGAAGATGACCTTGCCCTTGATTTATGCCTTAAATCAAGCGGATCGCAGTACCAAAAAATCCATTATCCGCATTATCAAATCCGACAAAAAGGACAAAGCCAGTATTTCCAGAGTAATCAATTTCGTGATTAACCAGGGCGGACTTGACTATGCTCAAAAACACCTGGCGGAATATCATCGAAAAGCGCTAGATGTATTAAACAGTCTTCCGGCAACCCAGAGCAAAGACTCTTTAATTGGTCTTTTGGATTACGTTATCACTCGAAAAAAATAAGAGGATACCAATCTAAATCCTACATTTGATTGGTTAATTAGCTTATCACATATGATCATTACAACTACTGAGACAATTCCGGGCAGACAAGTGCAAGAAATCTTAGGTGTTTGCCGAGGCAGCACAGTGCGTGCACGCAACATAGGAAGAGACTTTTTCGCCGGTCTAAAAAACATTGTAGGTGGAGAAATTGACGAATACACGAAACTTCAGGCTGAGAGCCGTGAACAGGCAATGCAACGTATGATCCAGGATGCAGAAAAACTGGGCGCAGATGCCATTATTAATGTGCGGATGACTACTGCAATGATCATGCAGGGAACAGCGGAGATTTTGGCATATGGCACCGCCGTGAAGTTGGGTTAATGGACGGGCTGGCCTTTCTCATCATTGGTCTTGAAGGACTTCTTTTTTTGGCAACCGCACTTGTGCTGGTATGGCTAATTGCAAGGCGCATTAAACAAAAGAGAGAAGAGACGTTTGAAAAACGTGATAATTAGTACATGACCAAGGTATTCTTCCTCCTCATCGCAATACTATATGCCAGTGTTGGCTTCGGAGGCGGGTCGGGGTATATCGCTGTTTTATCCTTCTCCAATCTCGAACCAAATCAACTTCGATTCATAGCGCTTTGCTGTAACCTTGTCGTGGTATCTGGAGGCACCTGGCTGTATATGAAAAATGGTCTGTTACAGATCAGGAAAAGCTTGCCTTTCATCATCACTAGTGTACCTGCGGCATTGATTGGAGGCTTGTACCAACTAGAATCAAAGGCGTTCTTCACCCTGCTTGCACTGACCTTATTATTAGCCGGTTCAATAATGATAGTTCGATTGGTTCGCAAAAAAGAAATTCAGATTAAACCGACCAGCATACTGACCAACCTGTGTTTAGGAGGATTGATTGGACTGGTATCCGGACTAGTTGGTATTGGAGGCGGGATTTTTTTATCTCCTCTGCTGAATTTAATGCGGTGGGATAGGCCTAAGATTATTGCAGCGACGGCAAGCTTTTTTATACTGGTGAACTCCATGGCGGGACTTACAGGTCAACTTCTTGGAAATTCGATGACGCTCGACTGGAAATACCTGCTGCCGCTTCTGATTGTTGTGTTTATTGGTGGTCAGATCGGATCGCGCGTTCAACTATCCTGGTTGAAAGCCAACCACGTTAAAGCCTTTACCGCTGTGCTGGTTATCTTTGCATCGCTTCGGATGCTTTATAAAGTAATGTATTGATATGAAGGTATTGGCATTTGGTATTACCAAAGATATTTTAGGAAAATCGGAGATTCAGTTACGGGATTTCGAAGGTCAAACGGTTGGAGACCTGCGGAGTTACCTAAGAAATAAACATAGAGAGTTTGACCAACTAAATTCGTTGGCTATTGCTGTTAATGAAGAATATGCTCAGGACCATGCGACCTTGAACGAGTCTGACGTAGTAGCTTTAATTCCGCCCGTTAGCGGTGGCTAGACTACTTTGTCAAAGCCTGGCGTACCAGGTAAATAATAAAAAGGGTTATCACGTTGTACTTTCAATTTTCAATTAGTGTAACGCGGTAAGTTTCGTAATGTTGTATCAAACTCGAACGAATTGACAAAAAACATACATATTACACGCGAAACGCTTTCAATAGATGCCTGCAGATCGTTGATCGCTGCACCAAAAAATGGTGGAGAGTGTTTTTTTGTTGGAACTGTACGAAATGTGACAAAAGGTGAGCGTGTAGAGAAACTTGTTTTCGAGGCCTATGAGCCTATGGCGATCAAAGAAATGCATAAAATCGCTGATACTACACTCCTAAATTATGAAGCTTCAACTGTAGTTATCCATCACCGCATTGGAGAGTTGCATATTGGTGAGATCCCTGTAATTATAGCCGTGGGCGCACCTCATCGGGATGCTGCTTTCAAGGCATGTAGATTTGCCATTGACACTTTAAAAGAAACCGTACCTATCTGGAAAAAAGAATTCCTTGAATCTGGAGAGGTCTGGGTTTCTGCACATCCCTAATCGTATCTTTGCCGTATGAAGTTTGAGGACTATCGGATATCGGAGATTGTAAAGAGCAATATTGCCAAAAAGGGCTTTAAACGTCCTACGGATATTCAGTATAAGTCTATCCCACCCATTCTTAAGCGCGAAGATATACTTGGCATCGCACAAACCGGAACCGGTAAGACGGCGGCATTTGCTATACCTATTATTGAGAACCTACTCAAGCTTTCACGCAAACAACAGACCCATAAGGTTAAGTGCGTAGTTATGGCACCAACCCACGAACTGGCGGAACAGATCACTTCTGTATTCCTTGACTTTTCGGAAGGCACCGCCATCAAGACACTCTGCATTCATGGAGGTGTTACACAAGACGATCAGATTGAACAACTGAAAAAAGGTGTTGACATCGTTGTTGCTACTCCCGGTAGACTGTTCGACTTGAGAAGCCAGGGATACCTTCAGCTGGATGAACTAAAAATCCTGGTGCTTGATGAAGCGGATCATATGCTCGATCTTGGGTTTATAAAAGACATAAGGGATTTGATGCGGTACATCCCTAAAAAGCGTCAGACCTTATTCTTCTCGGCCACGATCAATCAAAAAATTAAAAAACTGGCCTATTCCATCGTTCAAAACCCCATCCGGATTCAAATCTCACCTAAAAACCCGGTTTCAAAGAACGTTACGCACTCTGTTATTCATATTTCAATGGACGACAAGCGTTTTTTTCTGGAGCGCATCGTAAATGATTATCCGGAAAGCAAAATACTATGCTTCGTGCGAACCAAAGTACGTGCCGAGCGGGTAAAAAAAGCCATGGAGCGGGTAGAAATTTCTTCGTTAACCATACACAGTGACAAGAGCGATGAAGAGCGGAAGAAAACACTTGCTGCGTTCAAGACCGGTAACTGCAAACTTCTTATTGCTACAGACGTGAGTGCCCGTGGAATAGACATTCCTGGCGTAGACATCGTTATCAACTATGACTTGCCCGAACTTGCTGAAAACTATGTACATCGTGTTGGTAGAACAGGTCGCGGCAACAACAAAGGGTCTGCCATCTCCTTTTCAAGTCCGGAAGAGGAAACACTCAAAGAAGACATTGAATCTTTTCTGGGTTATGAACTTACTCTACAGGAAATAGACATCCGAACGTATGAAGAAACTGTAGACTTTTCGAAAGATGGTGTAAATGACTGGCAGTCACTTTTATCGAAAGAAGAAGAGATTGCGAACCGCCCCAAAAAGAAGAAGAAAAAAAAGAAACGTTAGCCAAGCACGTCATCTATGTAGGCTACTTGATCTACGCCTGATTCTTGTAGCATTTCGGCAGCTTGTAACGCACGTTTCCCCGTCTTGCAATAAAAGACCACCGGTTTGTTCCGTAACGCTGCTAAATGTGCTGACAAATCGCTTAAGGGCACATGAAGTCCTCCTTTATCCATTTCCGTACGCTCTTGATGCGTACGAACATCAACCAGATACCTCGCGGCAATGTCTTCCGTGTCGTTCCATGTGAAAGCAGTGGGTGCACCATTTGCAGTTGGTTTGACGGCATTGGCTACTCCGGCTTTATATGTCATCACATGACTTCTGCTGTTCAGTGCATCAAACAACCATAGTTTATTGGTCATGACCTCGCCAACACCGGTTATCAGCTTTATCGTCTCCAGGGCCATCATCTGACCAACCAGGCCAGTTACAACACCGAGTACACCAGCAATCTCGCAATTCTGGATAACACCAGGTTTCGGAATTTCAGGGAAAAGGTCGCGCAATTGGCCACTACCATTAGAATTAAAAACTGCAACCTGGCCTTCATATTGGTTCGCTGCACCATAGACCACTGGTTTGTTTAGATATACGCAGGCATCATTGATCAGATATCTAGAACCAAAATTATCAGTGCAATCGAGCACTACATCGTATTCAGAGAGTATCGATTCCCAGTTTTGCCCATTTAATCGTTGGTTGTAAGTGCGAATCTGAGCCCTGGAATACGATGCTACTAATCGTTCTTTGGCACAGTCTACTTTTGACCTTCCAATATCCGACTCGTTGAATAATACCTGACGATGTAAGTTCGTTTCAGACACCTGGTCTTCATCAATTAAACCCAAATGAATCAGTCCTGCACGCACCAGATACATCGCTGAAGGGCAACCTAAGCCACCACAGCCCACAATTAAGACACGAGTGGTTTGTAATAGCTCCTGCGCCTCGGGGCCGAAGCCTGGTAAATTCAGTTGACGAGCAAAACGATCATCCATTACCACCTATTTTTTGTAGTGCAGATTCATACTCTTCCGGTGTATTCACATTCTTAAGCTTTTCGCTTTGACGTGCTTGAATCAACTTTGTATCTGAGTTAATTAACACCTTTCTTGGACAGCTGTAGCCCAAACTCAGGAACGATAGAAGTCGATTATAGCTCTTGGGCTCCCAAATGGTAATTAAGGGCTCTGCAAAACCGGATTCTTCGTTTTTAAATGCGGTAGCAATATGTCTAATCGAACGTTGATTGATCAGTTCCTGAATCACCGAATCATCTAAGAACGGGAGATCACACGCCAGCACTAGCCATGCATGGTTGGGGTACTTCTGAAACGCCGAGAGTATTGCGCCCATTGGTCCAAGACCTTCAAACCTGTCAACTATAACTTCAGCCTCAGCACTTAGATCCTGACCCGGCCTGCAACTTACATAGGTCTCGGCTGCGTAAGGACGAACCAGATCTTGCAGCACTTCTACCTGAGGTTTGTTGCTATAGGTAAGACTCGCTTTATCACGCCCCATGCGCGTACTTTTACCACCAACCAATATCAATGCATTAAGCTCTGGTTTTCTTGACTCGACATAGGACTGCACTGCTTTTGTAATGCTTTTAGTATCATGAACATCGTAGGTTGGAAGCTCTTTCCAGTGTGGTAGATGTTCTTTCACGATTTCACCTGGCTCATCGCAATCTGCCTTGATGATTCCCAAAACATTGGTTAACTGATTTGCACGTTTATCGAGAGACTTCAGTTTCTTACTGTGCAAAAAGATAAACTGTGCATCACCCTGAAAGTGATTTCCGTTAATCAACGCCAGATCGATCGATTGAAATGCGAGTTTGCGGTCGAATGTATTGGAAGACTGATGTATTGTCATTTCCATCCGTTGCTGATCCAACCAATATACCTCTGCGCCTTCATCCAAATAAGGTTGTTCGAGCTCCTGATCAAAAGCCTTGTGGTCAGCATCCACATAGGCCATGGCATAATTGGGAGACAAATCCCGAATCACCTTTTTTGCCAAGGTTTGAATATCTCCACACGGTGCTCCCACAAAGGCAACTTCCGTGCGGCCAAACTGTCCAAGTGCAGGCCTAGTAAGCTTTGCGTGTTTTGTATGTTTACTTGTGCTCAAAATCGCTTTTACCTCCGGTTTTCTTTACTAATCTGGTTTCGTTTATGGTGATGTTGTGACTGAAAGCCTTGCACATGTCATAAATGGTGAGGGCGGCTACAGTGGCACCTGTTAATGCCTCCATTTCCACGCCGGTTTTACCTGAGCAACGAACTTCACACTGAATATAAACCAGTCCGTCCTTCAGCTCAATGTTGACATCGCATTTATTTAACGCCAATGGGTGACACAATGGAATAAGTTCTGATGTCTTTTTGGCTGCCATGATTCCCGCCAGGACAGCTGTTTGAAACACAGGGCCTTTTTTTGTGGTAATATCATTGTTGTTGAACAAAGCAACAACCTCATCTGGCAACTGTACCGTACTTTGTGCAATGGCTATGCGTTGGGTTATTTCCTTCTCCCCTACATCCACCATTTTGGGCTTCCCTTGCTCATCAAGATGTGTAAAATCGGCCATATTCTTATGTTTTTATGGTTCTAAAGTGATGGTAGAATGCGGTGTTCTGTTCGCTATCGGTATGTATTTCAAACACTGAAGTGGCTTTCTGGTTCATAAAACTTTCCAGGCTATCATTGAAGTCGGTCCAGTTCTTTACCTCGTAGTGTTCGATTCCCAGGTCCTTACAAACCAGCTTGGCCGTTCTTTGATGCGGAGTGGTTTGATACGGTATAGTCGCTTTGTGCGAAGACGGTCCATCAATCAATCTAAATATTCCACCACCAAAGTTGTTCATCACGATTATTTTGAGATTGGTTGGCAATTCATCTAACCACAATCCATTGATATCGTAGAAAAAAGCCAGGTCACCGGTGATCAAAAATACGTCTTTATCGGTGGTCAACGCATGGCCAACTGCCGTGCTCGTACATCCATCTATTCCACTGGTACCACGATTACAGTACACCGTCCTCTTGTTGTTCTTAGGCAGATAACCCCAGTATCTTACCGGCATCGAATTGGACAAATGAATTGTGCAGGCATCGGGTAGTTTATCGTTCAATTTACGCAATGCACTAAACTCATTGAAATCCTCCCAATCCAATGACCGAACACCCAATGCAAACCGGGAATCAAGCGCTTTCCATAGATCCAGGTATTCCGTGTTGGTCACCTCCTGGTCGACCAACTGTTGTATCGATTTGATATCGGCGTTAAGAATTACCGGTTCGGTTAGAAAAGGAGTGGGTATTTCCGTTTGATCACCAATGTGCCAATGTTTCAAACCGGTTTTTTTTCTGAGCCACAAACGCAACTGTTTCGACACCATGTATTTACCCGTAGTGATGACGAGATCGGGTAAATAACTCGAATCCAAATCCGTTGTAGCCAGCATTATTCCATCCCAATTTGCGATGTTTTCCCCTGTGTTGGCTATGACATCCGAGAAGACCGGTATGGATGAACAAAGAACACGTGTACCTGCAGGTGCCTGTGCACCGTTAAGCCATAATATCTTTGGGTTCTTACGAATTTCCTCAATCAACGCCTGAGGTATTAAAGACCCGGGCTCTTCTTTTCTTCGTTTCTGAATTCCCTTACTCGTTGATAGGTTGACCTTCTCAAGCTCATAAAATGGCTCGCGAAAGGGTATATTTACGTGAACCGGACCGGATTGGCTTGAAGTCAGCTCCATAGCTTCGGTAGCCAGCGCCTGAAAAGGTTCTACATGTGAATAGTCATCTGGCGTTTGCATGGAAGCAACTGTGTGGTTCTGGAACACATTGGTTTGCCGAATGCTTTGTCCCTCCCAGTTGTCGATGCTTTCCGGAGGACGGTCAGCCGTGAGCACAAGTAATGGTAGCTGCGCATAGTACGCCTCTGCAATTGCCGGAGAGTAATTCAATGCAGCTGTTCCACTGGTACAGCAAACGGCTACGGGCTCCTGAAGTGCCTGAGCCATACCTAATGCAATAAAACCTGCCGAACGTTCGTCTACCACCGAAATCAAGTTGATGGGTCGTGCGGTGAATGCGTTGATCAAGGGAAAGTTACGGCTCCCTGGACTCACAACAACGTTTTTCAGTCCATTGGAAACCAATGAATCAACAAAAACTGATATACATCTGTTAAGTTGCAAAGACGACTTGTTTAAGCCTCCAATATTACGGATTTCTTGCTCACTTTACCCCAGGATGAACGCCAAGTTTTTCGGTGTAATTTGTTTGATATAAAACCATTTTAATTACTAGTCGTTTTATAAATTTGCCGTTTATTATTTTCAACTATGGCTTTAGAGCTTAAAATACCTTCAGTAGGAGAATCGGTTACCGAGGTAACCATTAGTCAGTGGCTAAAAGAAGATGGGGATTATGTAGAGATGGATGAGGCCGTTGCCGAACTAGAATCGGAAAAAGCAACTGTAGAATTAAACGCCGAGCAAGGTGGCACCTTAAAGATTTTGGTGGCCGAAGGTGAGGACGTAGAAGTTGGTACCGTTGTGGCAACGATTGACACCAGTGCTGAGAAACCTGCAGGGTCTCCTGAACCAGAGGCACCAAAGCCAGTTGAAGAGAAGAAGGAAGCTGCTCCTGCTCAGGAAGAAAAGCCAGTAGCCAGGGATGCAGGCAAACCGAGCTACGCTGAAGGTGTTCCATCGCCAGCAGCTCGAAAAATTCTTGATGAGAAAGGCGTCTCTCCAGCTCAGGTTTCTGGTTCTGGAAGAGGTGGAAGAATTACAAAAGGAGATGCATTGGCTGCCCAGGCTGGTACTCCTGGTGGTTTTATTACCAGAAATGGTGGACGTAATGAAAGTCGCGAGAAGATGTCTAACCTGCGTAAAGCAGTTTCAAGACGACTTGTAGCGGCGAAAAATGAAACCGCTATGTTAACCACATTTAACGAGGTTAACATGAAGCCAATTATGGACTTGCGTAAGAAGTATAAAGAGAAATTCAAAGAGACGCATGGCGTTGGTCTTGGTTTCATGAGTTTCTTCACGCGTGCAGTTGTGTTGGCATTGAAAAAATACCCTGCAGTAAATGCGTACATCGACGGCAATGAAATGATCTTCCACGATTTTATTGATATTTCTATTGCGGTTTCTGGCCCTAAAGGTTTAATGGTTCCTGTAATTCGAAATGCAGAATCGCTTCAAATGCATGAAATCGAAAGTGAGGTAATGCGTTTGGCGTTGAAGGCCAGAGACGGGAAAATCTCGATTGAAGAGATGACCGGAGGTACGTTTACGATTTCCAACGGTGGTGTATTTGGCAGTATGATGAGTACACCAATCATCAACCCACCTCAAAGTGCAATTCTGGGTATGCATAACATTATCGAGCGTCCGATTGTTGAAAATGGCAACATTGTAGCCCGTCCGATGATGTATGTAGCGTTGAGCTACGACCACAGAATTATTGACGGTAGAGAATCTGTTGGATTCCTTGTAACGGTTAAGAATCTACTTGAAAGTCCAGAAAAACTTCTAGGAGGACAAGATCCGATGGACAGCCTGTTGGGTTTCTAAACCTGGCTTTTAACCTTTACGATTTGATTTTTTGATTGCGAAGTGGGTGATTAAACACCAAATTTCTTCGTATCTACGAGATATGTTGGAGTAATCTTAACGACTACGGCGGTGTCTGGAACCGGTTTGTTCGTGGTGTATTTCATTCGACAAACGAACTCTTCTGTCTTAACAAAATCGGTAAGATCTTCGCCTTCTGGTATTACTTTAATCTCAAAGTACTTCACACGTCCAAGCGGCACGCTATCGACGTTACCGAGCTGAAACTCATCCATTCCTTTACCCTGGATGAAGATTTCCATGTTTCGAATGAAATCAAAATTGCCACGATCAGGAGACTTCTTCTTATCGATCTCAACGCTTAAACCGACCATTTTAACGCTTTCTATTCCATTTTCTGTAGAGCTGTGATCACGCACTAAGCCCAGAAAATCGACTTTTAAGGTATCTGATGTAATATCATGTTTAAGACCAGGCTTGGTATTCGAAGAATCAAGCACCACTCGGTTGGTGTACGTCATATTGAATTGCGTACGCCGATCAAAGTCTGAACAACCAATTGAGGTGAAGCCCAGTATCGCAGTAATGAAGAGTAGTTTTTTCAAAAGTTGCTCCTTGTTCACTACAAAAGAAACACTTTTTCGTCGGATTCTTTTGTTAACCTTTCCTAAAAACGTGTAGGTGTAGTGCTTTGTTATGCAAGTGCGAGGACATTTTTACGGGTGTTTTCCCTTAATTCTACGGGTACACACTCCAGCAATGTCTGGTAGAAAGCCTCTGACAACTTGGCTTTTGCGAAGTTTCGCGTATAAATCAGGCTAACTTCCCGAACCGACTCGGCTCCTTTCACTTTTCGAATATTTTTACGATTTTCTGGCTTTAAATCGAGTGATGCCCACTGTGGGATTACGGTTGCACCACCCTCAAGATCCACAATTCGGATTAACGTTTCAATTGAACCACTTTCATAGTTGAACGTATTTTTACGATCAGGACTATGACGAAGAGCACAAAGATTAACGGCCTGATCACGGAAGCAATTCCCTTCAGAGAGCAACCATAACTTATCTTCCAATAGTTGTGAAGTATCTAATGTCTTTTGGTCGTAAGCTGGGTGATTCGGACTAAGATACAGACAGAATTGTTCATAGAAAATCGGGCGCTCTTCCATTCCGTCAATATCAAGCGGAGTAGCTACAATGCCTACGTCTATATGATCCTTTTGAAGCAATGTAATTACTTCTTCGGTCATGAGCTCCCGAACATTCAAACGGACATCTGGATACTTTGCCGAAATCTGTCTTATTAAATGTGGCATGAGGTATGGAGATACTGTAGGAATGATACCTACGTTCAAGTCTCCTGAAACGGTGCCTTTGTATTCCAGAAGAATGTTTTCAATTTTTCTGGTTTCATTTAGGACCTGTTTCGCCTGCTCGATTACTAAAATCCCCACATCGGTAGGTATAATCGGATGTTTGCTTCGATCGAAGAGTTTTACCCCTAATTCTTCTTCCAGTTTTTTGATCTGCATGCTCAGAGTGGGTTGGGTAACAAAGCATGCCTGGGCTGCATTAATGAAATGACGATGTTCGTCAAGGGCAACCAGGTATTGTAGCTGAACAAGGGAGATATTGGCAAATCGGGACATATTTCGTTTTTGGTTGCACAAATGTTAGCCCATTTTGCTATAAATCCAATTTATACCGTATTAATTTTTGATTAGGCGTCACTATTTCCTTTGTGCTGCCAACCCTGTGCCTGAAGCGCGTAGTTATTCCCTTGTTTAGAAACCAATTCGTTTTTCATACCGCTTTCCTTTGCATGTCCAATTACGGTAATGTCGGGGTGGTTTTTGATCTTCTCATAGTCGGCTTGCGATACGGTAAACAGCAGCTCATAGTCTTCTCCACCGTTTAACGCAGCAGTGGTTGGATCAATTCCGAACTCCACGGCCATGTTGAACGTATCCTGATCAATTGGAAGTTTTTCTTCAAACACACTGAAGTCGACCTTAGACGCTTCGCTCAAATGGAAGATCTCCGAGGAAAGACCATCAGAGATGTCCATCATACTTGTTGGCACCACATTTAACTCTGCAAGTTGCCTTATGACATCAATTCGAGCCTCTGGACGCAGCTGTCGGCCTACAATGTAATCGTGACTACCTAAATCGGGTTTCATCTCTTTATTCTCAAGAAAAACGCGCTTCTCGCGCTCCAAAAGCTGAAGGCCCATATATGCGCCTCCTAAATCACCGGTCACGCACAACAGATCGCCTGCACTGGCACCGGAACGCTTAACCGCTTTCTCCGCATCTCCCCAGCCCATTGCGGTTCCTGTAATCACCAATCCCGTAGGTATCGTGCAGATGTCACCACCTACCAAATCGATCTTATAACGTTTGCACGCGAGTAGAACACCTGCATAGAATTCCTCAATGGCTTCCAGCGTATACTTACTACTAAAAGCCAGAGAAAGGGTTAGTTGACCCGGTATTACATTCATTGCACATATATCCGATATGTTGGCCACCACGGTTTTGAAACCAAGGTGCTTAAGTGGCGTGTACATCATGTCGAAGTGCACATTTTCTACCAGCGTATCAGTAGAAACAAAAACATCCTGACCATTCGACTTTATAACGGCGGCATCATCACCTGCTCCCAGGTGTGTGTTATCCGTTTCCAGTGTTATGGCCGAGATAAGATGTTTAATCAATCCGAACTCGCCTAATTGGTCTATTGAGGTTCTTTCTTTATTTTCGAACATACATCGGGTAAAATAAGACGTGCAAAGGTCACTATTTAACCAATGTAAACCTAACCATTCCAAACCATGATCAACTACCTAACGGATCTTGTTTATCCGCATCAGTGCTGTGTCTGTACTATTTCCTTGAGCAAACAAGAACAAAACCTTTGTGTTTTTTGCTTGTCTGAACTTCCTGTAACCCGGTTTTGGACGTACACCCAAAACCCAGTATTTAATGCGCTACGAGGAAGAGCCAATATTGAGTATGCGTTCTCGTATTTGTTTTATACCTCGGGAAACATAACATCGCAATTAATACACGACTTTAAGTATCATGGAGTCAAAACCCTTGGCAAATTACTGAGCACCAGGTTTGCACGAGAATTAGACGATCAGAACTGGTTTTCGAATTACGATGTAATCCTCCCGGTTCCATTGCACAGACGAAAAATGGTTAAACGCGGATTTAACCAAAGCTATATTATCGCTCAAGCGATTGCAACACAGTTAAAACTTGAAGTAGTGACCGATGTACTTGTCAAGAAAAGGAATAAAGACAGCCAGACGAAGAAGTCCAGGTTCGGACGTTGGCGCAATATGGAGAACCTATATGCAGTGAAGAACTTTGATAAGATTCGGAACAAGCGCGTATTACTTGTAG
>DIYD01000307.1:16863-18648 GCA_002428905.1 Bacteroidetes bacterium UBA6063
ATTACTTGTAGATGATGTGTTCACCACGGGAGCCACAACTGAGGCCTGTATAAATGCATTACAAAAAGCAACACCAATAGCAATCAGTGTGGTAACTTTAGCTTATACGGAGTGATTTAGTGAACGAGAAGTCGTTGCGTTTCGAAGCCTGTGATTTTCACGAAATAAACGCCGAAAGCCAGGTTTGAGACTTCAATTTCAGTTTCTTGAAGTGCTTCGATTGTTGCCACATTCACAAGTTGACCAAGATTGTCGTATACCTCAACATACCGACGTTCCAGTGCGTTGTTTTTGAGTGTAACCAGATCGGTAGATGGGTTTGGATACATCTCCACTTCTGACTTAGGGCCTTCGATTGGAGGATCACTCAAGTTTACAGATTTAGAACAAACGGTATTGGTAGACAACCATTCAGAATTATCGAATCGCACCTCAGCGCGGTTACACAATTCCGTTCCTGTTTTAAGACTTAACTCATGTAGGTAAAATTCTACCCAGGCATAACCCACATTGGAACCATCAGCTACAGACGATGCTGCAATATTTG
Source organism: Bacteroidetes bacterium UBA6063 (assembly GCA_002428905.1). Lineage (GTDB taxonomy): Bacteria > Bacteroidota > Bacteroidia > NS11-12g > UBA9320 > UBA987. The sequence goes on from DIYD01000307.1 coordinate 17,411, forward strand.
CATTTTCGGATGTCCAGGTCATCATGAACCGTCGATCACCTTTCGCATCTGTAATGTTTTTGATATCCAGGGTTGAAGTCGCTCCTTCGCCCAACACCAATCGTTCAAGTGCCTTGCGTTTCGGGTACAGATCCACGTCAAACGTGTCTTTCACCTGTATGTAATTGATCACCTGATCCAATTCGTTCTCAAATCGAATTTGATATGCTACGGTGGTTTCATTTGGTGTATACCACGAGCCGAAGCTACTTTGCTTGGTTATCGGATCGATTTCATCTTCGGTGTGCAAGTCAGCTGCGGCACGATTGTCGGTTCCGTTTACATCTTGCTGCGGGCTCAACACCTCACCAGTAAAACAGAAATCATTGTACTCATCCAACTCCGCCTTTATTGTTCCGGAGATAACAATTGCATATTCTTCTCCTTCTTCCAGGTTTTTAACATCCCAGATATAGGTGTCGCCGTCTACTCGTGTTGGCTTTGGCTCAATATCAAGTTGTTCCCACCAATCACCCATTTTGAGTGACAGTTCTGCATTTTTAATCGTAGTTGTTCCCTGGTTATTGGCCACCAGTAAAATCTCGTTGTGCTCTCCACGAATCAGTTTCCACCCATTCAGGAGCATTGCATTGAGGTTGAGGTCTACTACATTCGGAAGCTTAACTGCAGTTAAATCCGGAAGCAAATAATTTCTTCCCTGATCAATGGTTGTAGTCACCACGTGCGTACATCCGTACTTATAGTTGTAACCCAAATCAAAGGTTACCGTGTATTTGCCCTCCGGTAGTGGAATTTCATACGCTCCATCAGGCTGCGTAAAGTATACCATATCTCCCGGAGATATTAGTATACGCGCAACAGGCAGACCTTCTTCATCATTATCCATTTCACAGTTGTCGTTCTTGTCTTCATAGATCCTACCCGACACAATGGCTACGTTATTGGTTATTTCGCCAATCTGCGCATGGCTTCTGAAATCAAAATCGCCGAAGGCATAAATCTCACCTTCCGTCGCTTCTAACATTATAGGATCTTCATCGAACAGGCTTTCCCCTACCTTCCATCCATCTCCGCTACCAATGATAAAGTTAAATGGCTCAGACGTTGTATTGTCGATAAAGTGTCCGGAGATACACGTCAAACCTTTTATTGTGGCGATGTCCCACATTTCCACCACCTGAATGTCTAAACCAATACCAACGTTATCCCAGGCAATACCATTAAACTTCTTAAGAATA
>DIYD01000186.1:0-10137 GCA_002428905.1 Bacteroidetes bacterium UBA6063
GAACTCGCAGACCCGATTGGGGGTGTCCAACAGAATCGGCCAGTCTTTAATCGCGCATTGGTGTCCAGTATGGTAAACGTAGCTCCCGGTATACCATAGTTCCATGTCAGTGTTACGGTATCCGGATCGGGTGTTGGCAACGGAGGCGGTGGTTTTTTTACCTTGTCGTCCGTCGTTATGTTAAAACACAACTGAGTGCCTTCGCACACCGTATGGTTGAATTTCTTGTTCGTAATCGTAGGCGGATTGTTATCCGGACAACTCATTACAATAAATTGCATGTCCCGCCTTGTGACACCAATTTTTTTGTATTTGCCAAGTGTATCCTTCCTCCATTCCGTCATTTCAATCACCACCACTGCTACTTCGCCGCATTTGGTCGGAGTGAATATGATGTCACCAGATTTTGAATCCAGATGCGTGCCAATGGGCGGTTGTGTATTTGGATTGGCGTAAGGGAACTTAAGGCCAGGAGGATAATACGTAGAGATAGGGTTGGTTGGGCTTCTTGAACCACTGTATGTACATTGGCTGTTTTGCCCTCTGAAAGCTGGAGCAAAACTGTACGATATGGAGTCCTTGTCTGCAAAATCTACCGCTCCATTATTGAACACGTAGGGTTGGTTGCAACACAAAATAGCCACCGGATCGTTCGTTAGCGTAGGAGACGAATTGCATACCGCGTCACATGTATTAATCTCACAAGAAGTATAGAAAGATTGCTGACTTTGACCGGTAGTAATGCCAACGTTTCGTACATAAAGCAGGGCAGATATTTCTACGTTACAGCATCCCGCTTTAATTGCAGGGCGTAGATCTAATGTTCCTTCAAACGTATGCTTTTCTATTCCGTATGGAAACGAACCATTACAGGGCTGCGCACATCGACTTTTTACCTTCTTACAGGTCTTGGTAATGTCTGTAATACTCGAACGCGTTAGGGTGAGTAAACCACTATATTTCTTACCAGAGATACACGTCACGTTAAGTTCGGTTGGTGCGGTAAGCTTGGAGGCGCAGTTTTCCGAAGTCCCACACTTTGGTGATTGACTCAATACATAACAACCGTTGCAATCCCGATAGAAGTTATAGGTTATTTCATAAATACTGTCGTTGGTTGGCGAACACTTGTACGAAAAGTCCGACCCAATGATGTGGTCAGCCTGAGCCGTAACAGGATGTAAAAATGCCAGTAGGGCCAACATCGCCAGCGCGACAAAATGGTTTGTTTTAAATGGGTTCACGACATCTGCTTTTACTGGTTAAGTACCAAATTTAGCTAAAACGTTGCACGATTAACAATCACCGTCCGATTTGTGACATAAAATAACTTAATACGCGGTCTCTTGAAGCGTTCGTGTCTAAATTCTTATTTTAGTGATCTCAATAATTTAATCGGTAAATATTCAACGGTGAAAACTATGAACTTTTTAAAAAAACGAATTCTGCTTTTTAGCGCTACATGCGTAAGTTTAACTATGGTTCTTAACTCGTGTGGACCCAACGAAGACGCACAAAGTTTAGACGATACGTTGTTTGAAGAGTCAACAGCTAACGGACTTAGCTATTACAAGAATGGAGATATTCTTGAGGCGAAGGCACCAAGTCCTCATGGGTCGTTCAAACTCGCTTATAATGATGTGGCTGCTCAGGCACTGGATAGTGAAGGTGAATTGCCTGTAGGTGCAAGCTTCCCGAAGGGTTCGTTACTGGTTAAAGAGGTGTATAAAGACGGACAGGTTACGCTTATTGTTCCGATGAAGAAAGATGAGAACAATGACTTCGCAGGTGATGGCTGGCTATGGGGAGAATACGGACCAGATGGTTCTGTGGTTTACAGTGTCGGAGAAAAGGGGAAAAGCTGCACCGGATGCCACGGAGGAAGTCCAAACCGGGATTTGGTCCGGACGTATGATTTGCATTAACTGTGATAAATCTGACCTGTAACCATACTACGCCTATTTGAAAACCAGTTTAATGGTATGTATTCGAGCCCGACTTTCGGGTTTAGCTGTTTACACTGACATACCATGAGATTACGTTGGACAGTTTTCTTATTAAGCTCTATAGCTCTTTCATTTAATTCTGGGCTCAAGGCACAGGATACAATGATGTACATCACACAGAATTTTGTGTTGTACAATGGTGCCGATTCAACAAGCTACCAACCCTCGACAAAGAAGATTGTGTTATATGACAGTATATCAAAAACAGCAATCTGTACACCGTATTGGGGCTTTTCTATTCAAGATAGCGATAGTATATTAAGAATATCGGATTGGAATTCAGGAACTGAAGACGAATTGTTTAAGAAAAGAATCAATCTTAATGAATCAGTGTATTCATCGTTTGAATCTGGTTTTTACCTGAAAAAATGGTCAGACTGCAGATCCGATTGCCTTTTGTGCCCGTTTCACTACGAAATGTTTGGATCTAAAGTATGTGAACAATTTGTATACCTTTCTGAAACGGTTGGATTTCAAGGCAAGTGTTGGCAGGCAACGAATGGTGATACGATATACTCGGAAGAGTTTCGTAAGGGCAGTAGAACCGATACAATTATCATGAGGTCAACTAAGTCGATCACTCATTCGGTTATTTTCGAGAGGAAGAAAAACGGAACGGTTAAACAAATTGATATAGTACGCTCACACGTGAATAGCATATGGCCAACAGTATATCGATGGAAAATTAGGTATCGTAAACATATTTTGAAGCTAACTCATTGGGAGGGAGTCGGGAATGAGATGTTCAAAATGTGTCGTTTTGAGGTCAAAGTTCCTGAGACGCTATCGTTTACCGATGTGCTGATGAATAAACATGGTTTGCTTTGGGCTGAGACTGTTCCGTTTTTGTACAATTTTGACTTCTGGATGGCGACCAATCTGGAGTTGGATATCTAGCTCAATGGTTTCTTCGGATAGCGCCGTGTCAGATCGGGGCTCCTTGGGCGATTGATCAAGCTAGATTAAAGCTGGTACAACCAAGAAAAAACTCAGGGATTTGAAAGAGAGTAATAGGTTGTAATTTGGGTAAGGAGTATTGGTGCGGTTGAGTAAATTGAACCAGCCAGAAATCCTTATTAAGGCAAATGTTTAAAAGGTTTATAGTTACTGCAGGTACATGAAGACGTTTATACTTACAACAATGGTGTTGGTTAGTGCTCAAATAGGAAATGAAAACGCTGGATGGGTATGCAAGAACAATGAAAACGTAGAATCAATTATTGAAAAAGATGATAAGGTGTAGTTAGGTTGAATGCGTTCTTCTATCAGTTGACCCAAAGTGACACCATAACTATTCATAGAAGCACATTGAATAGTAAGGAACAATCATTTGTAAGAATTACCATACTGAATCCGACAGGCGAATTATTGTGGCAGGGGCGCTGTCCGGTATCCAGCGATTCTGGTATTCTACTTTACGATTTAGATTTTAAGAAACTTTACGAAAATACCCGAGTGCTTTACTTGAAATCCAATAGATTCAGGTATGATCATATTGCTTTTACGTTGCTCAAGTGAATCGTTACGGATGTCAGGCACAGTATATTTACCGGCGGACTAACTCCGCTTTTTCGGATTACGCTTAGCCTTTTTGAGTGCTTCGCTCAACAGATACTCAATTTGCCCATTGGTGCTCCTAAACTCGTCAGCCGCCCATTTTTCTATGGCGGCCAACATGTCTTCGTCCATACGTAAAGCAAATGCTTTTTTCTTGCCCACGGTCTTGTTTTAACTCATCTTTTCCATCAATACAGCCCAGCCGCCTTGTCCCGTGTGTAAATTAACGGCACGATATCCCTTTCTGGCTTGTTCGTTAAGCCGTTTTTCGAACGTTGCTGCTTTTTCAAACGCTTTACGTTGTAAGATCATGTATTTGTCCATAGCTCAGTTCTAGTTGTGTAAAGTTCCTGCGTTAATAATCGGACTTGCAGCTTTGTCGGAACAAAGGACCACAAGCAAGTTACTCACCATGGCTGCTTTTTTCTCCTCATCCAGGTCTACAATGTTACCTTCTTTGAGTTGGATTAGAGCATCGTCTACCATGCCTACTGCACCTTCAACAATCTTTTTACGCGCTGCAATAATGGCAGTCGCCTGCTGACGTTGTAGCATTGCACTTGCGATCTCCTCCGAATACGCCAAATACGAAATGCGGGCTTCAATTACCTCGATTCCAGCAATCTCTAGACGCCGGGTTAGTGCATCTTCCAATTTTTCATCTATTTCTGCACCACCACTGCGCAAGGTGAGATGGTTCGATTCACCGTTGTGCTCATCCTCTAAATCGTCATATGGGTAGGCCCCGGCAAGTTTTCGGATGGCGGCTTCACTTTGAATATTTACAAAATTTTGGTAATCGTCTACATCAAACGCGGCCTTAAACGTCTCTTTTACCTTCCAAACAACCACAGCACCAATTTTAATGGGGTTGCCAATACTGTCGTTCACTTTAATCGGTGGTGTGTCCAGGTTACGTGCTCGCAACGAGATCTTCTGCTTACGGTAAAATGGGTTTACCCAAAAGAACCCATTCTTACGAATAGTGCCTTTGTACTTTCCGAACAGCGTTAAAACCGCTGAGGAGTTGGGGCTTACGATTACGAAACCGACTAATCCTAAGATAAACAATACGATTGTTGGAGCAAATAGCAACACAACAAGTAACATGGGGTAGCCGGAGATGGGTTTGAATTCTTTTTCCATAAGTGATATTAAAATGATATCACAAATATATCAAATATTGTCCGGTTAAAAACACGTAGTATGGACGAATCCATATACTATTTCCGATGAATGACTTTTTTAAACCAAAGCGAATTTGGTTAATGTAATGTGCTAAGATTACTTTTGATTTAACCGGATGAAACAACAATTTGACAACAACTATAGCGAACGAACGAGGCGCGCTTATTGGTTTTTAGTACTAAGTACAGCAGTTGTTTGTTTGACCTCGTGGATGTCATTCTGGCTGCTGACTGCAGACATGGAATACGTGTCTATTCAAGAACTCCATGGCATGCTTAATTCAGGACTTGGTTCAATGTACTCTGCAAAAGAAAAATTCTACTACTTCAATAACCTGTTCCGATTCTTTTCTTTGGCCTTGGTTCTATTGGCTATTGGGGCTTATATACGGTGTCGGTCTTTACACTACATTATTGATGAGACAAACTTCATTATCGGGCAATACGGAATGGAATTAGAGCATGTAGGGTTGCGGTCCATACGGCGGATTACCAAAAAGTACCAGGGGAAAACTGCACGTATAGGTCAATTCTATATTGTTACTGGTCGGAGCTATTTTTTAGTACGACCCAAAGATGAAGCCGGGGTTGTGAACGCCATTAAAATCATCAATCCTCTAGTGGAAATCGATATTGAGGTTTAACCACACCTGTGAATGGATCAATGTTTGTAGCTTTGCAGAAAAGAAGAACATTGAGCAGAAAAGAAAAATTGGGTCGCCAACTACAAAAAGATTTGGGTGAGATTATTGATGCTGCTTCAGCGCAGTTGTTGAAGGGTACAATGGTTACCGTATTGGAAGTAGATGTTACACCTGATCTTGGCTTGGCTAAGGTATACTTGAGCTTCTTAAATTCGAAAGACAAGCAAGCAGATCTCGACGTGCTTGTCGAAAATCAGCAAACCATTCGCCATTATTTGGCACAAAAACTCAAAGACCAAATGCGTAAGATTCCTGAACTTATGTTTTATCTTGATGAGCGCATTGACCGGGCGGAACGCATTGAAGAATTACTTAAAGGTATCCGAAAGGACTCAGAGCAGAAATGAACTTACCTGGCTTCATAGCGAAGCGGTATTTGTTCTCTAAAAACAATGCCAATGCCATTAATATCATTTCTGGCATTTCCGTACTGATCTTCACCATTGGTACGGCCGTAATGATAATTATACTGTCGTTTTTAAATGGGTTGGAAGGATTGGTCAAAGACATGAACAACTCGTTTGATCCAGACATTAAGATCACCGCCAATTACGCTAAAACGTTTTCTCCAGACTCGGTATTGGGTGTTCTTAACGGTTTAGACCATATTGAGCTGTACTCGAAGTCACTGGAAGACAATGTGGTGGTACGATACGGCGAGGCGCAGGAGATTGCGCGCGTTAAAGGTGTTGATGATAACTTTCATTCGGTGACCAGTATGGACACCTTTGTTGTTTATGGGAGTTATCTTCTGAAAGACGAAGGGAAAAACTATGCCATTTTTGGCAGTGCCATTTCTTCGAGTTTGAATATCAATACGCAAAATGTGCAGACCCTGGCCACGTTATTTGTTCCCAAGCGGGGTGTACGCTACAACAATCTAAATCCGGAAGCATCTCTAAACAGTGATTTTGTGTTACCATCGGGTATTGTGCTCTTAAACGAAGAAGGCGATAAAGATCTCATCATCACGTCATTGAGTTTTGTTCAATCCCTGTTGGATCGGGGTAATGACATCAGTGCACTTGAAATCAAAGCAGAAGAGGGATATGCTAAAGATGTACAAAAGCAGCTTCAGCAACAGTTGGGCGACCGATATAGTGTAAAGAGCAGAACAGAGCAAAATGAGGCTGCGTACAAAGTGTTTAAGACCGAAAAGTGGGCAACATTTGCCATCCTGACACTGGTTGTACTCATCGCGGCGTTCAATACCATTGGAGCACTTACCATGCTCGTATTGGAAAAGAAAAAGGACATCACAGTATTAAAAAGTATGGGCGCAACACGTTCTGTCATCCGACGCATATTTCTTATGGAAGGTATGCTTATTACCTGGTTGGGTGTTTTGTTGGGCTTGATTTTTGGTGTTGGATTCGTATTACTTCAGAAGTATATGGGAATTGTACCCTTAGAAGGTAGCTTTGTTGAGTACTTTCCCGTGGGCTTAAAGTTTGGAGATATAGTTAGAGCTATAGTCGTGATATCGGTGTTAGGGTTGCTGGCATCGCTCTATCCTGCACTTAAGGCATCAGAAGCATCATGAAATATTTAATCGTAGGGCTGGGAAATATTGGGGATAAGTATACCCATACGCGTCATAATGTGGGGTTCGACTTTTTGGATTTCCTTGCGGAGCAATATGAAATGACCTGGAAAGGAGAACGGTTTGGCGCTTATGCTTCCCATAAGTATAGGGGCAGAAACCTGCATTTCCTGAAACCTGATACATACATGAACCTCAGTGGAACTGCACTTCGTTTTTGGATGAAGAAATTATCGATGCAGCCTCACCAGATAGTGATTGTAACCGATGATCTTAATCTTCCTTTTGGGACGTTACGCATGCGTGCTAAAGGAAGCGACGGCGGACACAATGGTTTGAAAAGCATCCAGGAAGTGCTTGGTGGTACAAAATACCCGCGTATACGTGTGGGCATCAGTGCGGAGTTCGACAAAGGCAGACAAGTAGATTATGTGCTAGGGGAGTGGACGAAAGAGGAAGCTAAGCGGTTGCCTGAACTGTATGCCAAAATGCAACAAGGCATTGAAGAGATGGTCTTCCGTGGCATCGGTATGGCTATGAACCTGGTGAATACGAAGGGGTAGATTCTAGATGTTAAGATTTTTAGATAGTTAGATTTTGAGATTTGACTGTTGACCAGTTGATGGTTGACGAATGACTCAGGTGTGTTGGGCTGTGAATTTCAACGGGACATGTTTACTGAAGTTCATGTATAGGTGGAAGCGAAGAAGCTGAGTACTATGTACTACTAATTTCTCAATTGCACATCTGTCATTTCGAGTGGTCGAAACGAACAGCCTAAGGTATTCTGTTTAGATTGTACCGAGAAAGGCAAATATTAAGATCGTTAGATTTTTAGATAGTTAGATTTTGAGATTTGACTGTTGACCAGTTGACGGTTGATGAAAGAATCAGGTGTTTTGGGCTGTGAATTTCAACGCGACAAGTTTACTGAAGTTCATGTATAGGTGGAAGCGAAGAAGCTGAGTACTATATAATACTAATTTCTCAATTGCGCATCTGTCATTTCGAGTGGTTAAAACGAACGGCGTAAGGTGTTCTGTTTTGATTGTATCGAGAAAGGCAGATTCTAGATATTAAGATTTTTAGATAGTTAGATTTTGAGATTTTACGATTGACGAATTGAGGATTGACCAATGACCTGGTGTCAGTTGACAGTATTGTTAGTGCGGAATGCTTCAAGGTAATACGGAGTTTAAGTTTCTTCTTGAATTAGAGTTTAGAGTAGACCACAAAAAGAAAGGGGGTTACTAAAGCACTTTCTCAAATGCTGTAGCCCCCCTGTTCAAGTCGCATGTGTAGTCAAAAATCTTATCAATTAGTCTACATTGTCATGTAGAAAAGAGTTGTTTGTTTTTATCTCCGGCTTACTTTCTGGCTCATCAACGAGAGAAGTTCTCGAAATATCAGATTCAGACGAGTGAGTTTGTTGATGTAACTTAACACCACGTCGCTTGTAAGCAGGTACGTTTTCCATTTCTTCCATGCCTTCAGCCGTGTTGGCATTCTTGCTTAGCTCGCGCAGATGAACCATGCGTTCTTTCATCTCCTTCACCTTCACATTGGCACGTTGTATTTCCTCTTCCTCCGAGTCATCGATGAAATCGAAAATCGAAGTTTGTTTTTTTGCAATAGCAGCTTCTTCCTCCGTTTCCGGGGTAATAGTCACCGATTCAATAATGTGTTCTTCTTCCTCCTCAATTTCCTGAACACCTAAGTAGCGGTTTTCCGACTTATTAAAACCTGTGGCGATGATGGTCACCGATATTTTGTTACCTAATGACGCATCGTAACACAAACCACATTTAAGGTTGGCATCCATACCAGCCTGCTCCTGGAAGAATTCGTTGATTGTCGCGTATTCATCCATTCGTGCTTCTTCATCGCCGTAGGAGATATTTATCAGTAAGTCGCTAGCACCATTAATCTTGTTGTCGTTTAGTAGGGGAGAGTTAAGTGCCAATTCGGCGGCACGGTTTGCTCGATCTTCACCTTCCGCAATACCATTACCTAAGATCGATACACCACTGTCTTTCATTGCGGTCTTAACATCCTCGAAGTCGACATTGATGCTTCCGGCAATGGTTATGATTTCGGCAATGCCCTTTGCAGCTGTAGTTAAAATATCATCAGCGTGTGAAAACGCTTCGGTAATTTTTAGATTACCGTACATGTCTTTAATTCGGTCGTTTGAGATAACCAGTAAAGAGTCCACAACCTGGCGCATTTCTTCCAATCCGTGTTCGGCTGCCAGGCATCGTTTACTGCCTTCAAACGTAAACGGTGTAGTCACGATACCCACGGTAAGTATGCCCATGTCTTTTGCCGCTTTGGCAATGATTGGAGCAGCACCGGTACCTGTACCACCACCCATTCCTGCAGTTACGAACACCATTTGGGTGTTAACACCTAAGGATTCGATGATTTCTTCAAGACTTTCTTCTGCTGCGCGCTTTCCCACTTCCGGGTTTGATCCCGCACCACGGCCTTCGGTAAGTTCATTACCGATCTGAATTTTGTTCGGAACAGTACTCATCTCCAAAGCCTGATTATCTGTGTTGAATATGAAAAAGTCAACACCAGAGATGCCCTGCTCGTACATGTAATTTACGGCATTGCCTCCTCCTCCGCCAACACCAATTACTTTGATGATGGACGATCGTTCTTTGGGTAAGTCTATCTTAAAATTCATGCGTCTTATTTAAAAATCCTGTATGTCACTCTCATCTTTTAACCAGGCTTTGAACTTGGTAAAGAAATGCTCTCTTCGCTCTGCTTTAATTGAACGCTCTTTGTCTTCTACAGATAGTTCAGTTTCTTCAACTTCAGCCTCAACCGTCTCTTCACGCTTAAATGTGTTGCCCGAAGCGGCTTCTTCACGCAACCCCTTTAAAACCAGTCCCACGCCCGTGGCATAAATCGGGCTTTTAACCTCTTCTACCAGGCCTTTGGCTAAGTGTTCGTTCGGATAACCGATGCGGGCATCCAAACACGTTATATATTCGGCAAGTTGAGTAATGTTTTTTAGTAATGCGCCACCACCTGTTATAACGATGCCACCTACCAATTTCTTCTCCAACCCACTCGATTTTATTTCATAGTATACCAGTTCCAGTATCTCCGATACCCGCGCATTGATG
>DIYD01000186.1:10205-12846 GCA_002428905.1 Bacteroidetes bacterium UBA6063
ATTGATGATCATAGAAAGATTTTTTACAGAAATCTCTTTTGGCTCTCTTCCACGTAATCCAGGGATGGAAACTATTTCGTTCTCTGTTGATTCATCCGCCAATGCCGACCCAAATCGCGTTTTAAGTAACTCGGCCTGGTGCTTCATTACATTACACCCTTCTTTGATGTCTTCCGTTATGATGTTACCACCATAGGGTATAATTGCTGTATGGCGAATTATATTCTCGTGAAAGATGGCTACATCTGTAGTACCACCTCCAATGTCAACCAGTGCTACACCGGCTTCCAGTTCTTCGTCGCTCAATACCGAATGCGCAGAGGCCAACGGTTCTAAGGTCAGTTCAGAAACTTTAAGCCCAGATTTCTCAACACACTTGTAAATGTTCTTGGCGGCAGTGATTTGTCCGGTTATGATATGATAATTCCCTTCTAACTTTACGCCAGCCATACCGATGGGGTCAACAATACCCGGCTCGTTGTCTACGGTAAAGTCTTGAGGTAATACATGTATGATTTTGTCCCCGGGGTTAACCGATAATTTGTGCATATCGGCCTCCAGTTTGTCCAAATCATCCTGAGAAATCTCTAGCTCAGCATCATTGCGGATAATCATGCCCTTGTGCTGAAGACTATTTATATGTGCACCGGCAATGCCTACGTGCACACGGTTTATATCAACGTTGGAGTTTTGTGAAGCATGTTCAGAAGAAGCAATAATTGCATTCACTGTTTTGTCGATGTTCGAAACAACACCACGTGTTACACCACCATTGGTAGGTACCTGACCTAATCCAAGGATGTCTACCTTGCCATATTCGTTTAAACGGCCAACGATAGTACAGATCTTGGTCGTTCCAATGTCAAGTCCAACGATGATTTTATTTTCTGCCATGCTACTTACTACAAATTACTTGATCTTTAAATTTTAGGTTTATCTCTCGATACTCCTCCCAGCCAATGTTAACCGATGCTCTTTTGTAAAACCGTTCGAGTTTATCGAGTTTTTGTTCTAGTCTTGAGTTGTCACCGATTACAACTTCGTGGCCACCGATTTGAGTGGTGAATACGATGTCTTTGTTGGGTCTTACAAATATGTGCTCAATAAAGCCGTTCCAGAACGTTGACTGATTAACATAGGAGGTGAATGTGTACAGTTTATTGTCCAAGTTGTGAGTGATATGCCCTGTGGCTATTTTTACACGTGGTGTGTACTCCTTTGAAAGTGGGAATACCGTACCGTCCGTATCGAGGTAGTAACCCATAGAGTTGTTGGGTTGAACGCGAAGAATAGGTGTTTTCTGTTGAATCTCGATTTCAAGGTCTCCGTCCATGGCAATGTAACAGTTCGCATCGGCAACGAAGTCATTTGCTTCCAATGATTCTTCAATAGCAATTAATGGTATTTCGCTCGTGCGTATACCAATAATATGGATACTGTCTTGCTGCAAATGGGTCATCAAGGCGTCTTTCGTAATCAATGGGTTTTTTGTGTTTACGAAATCCATGTTGATGTGTTGGCAGCGTTGAGCCCCTTGACGATAATTGAAGAAATACAATGCAGCCAGCAAGCCAATAATTGCTATGCCTAATACAACCCATCTAAGCAAATATTTCTTCATGATAGCAGGGATGTTATGGGTTCAACAATGCGATCAATATCACCTGCACCTAAGGTGAGCAGGACTTCAGGTTTATTAGCCTTAAGATGGTCAAAGATTTCATCCCCGTTCAATAAGTACTTCGAACTTGTAACGTTGTCATAGATCAGTTTAGACGTTACACCTGGTATAGGTAACTCACGGGCAGGGTAGATGTCCATGAGTATAACTTCATCGAGTAGGGAAAGGCTTTGTGCAAATCCTTCGGCAAAGTCCTGAGTCCTGCTGTAAAGGTGGGGTTGAAATATACCCGTGATCCGTTTGCTGGGGAACAACTGACGTGCAGATTTTATGGTGGCTTCTAATTCGGTCGGATGATGCGCATAGTCATCGATATATACTATGTCCTTGTTCAGTTTGAACTCAAACCGTCGTTTAACCCCTTTGAAACTGGCCAGGCCATTTCTCAGCTGGTCGGGCTTAACCCCGTTTTTTAAGGCCAGAGCAGACGCACCTATAGCATTCTCGACATTATGTAAACCAGCCATGCCGAGTTCCAGGTTTTTAAGCTGTATGTCGTTCCACTTTAGATCGAATACGTAGCGACCATGGGTTACATGAACATGTTGGCCTTGTACTTCACCGCAGTCAATTCCATATGTCGTAGTTTGATCAGGGTCAAAGTGTTGTTTAAGGTTGTTCTGAACAAACAATTGGCCTTTCACTTGTGAACCGAAAGCCTTAAATGAGTTTGTGAGCTCTTCAGGGCGACCATAGATGTCAAGGTGGTCAGCGTCCATACTTGTAATTACCGCATCGTTAGGGTGCAGGCGCAAAAAAGATCGGTCAAATTCGTCTGCCTCCGTCACACTTATCGGTTCGTCCTGATCCGATAAACTGTTGTAATAGTTGCTATTGAAGTTCGAAGCAATGCCTCCTAAAAAGGCAACATGAGGGATTTGGGCGTCGGAAAGCAAATGTGCAAGCAGGCTGCTCGTTGTGGTTTTTCCATGCGTTCCGGCTACGGAAAGGTTGGTAGTG
>DIYD01000174.1 GCA_002428905.1 Bacteroidetes bacterium UBA6063
CATTCTCAAACGAAATAGCCGTATATTTTTGCAAAAAAAGAAAACCTTGAGCAATAAAACCTCAACGCAGTACGACGAGGCCCTGGGCAAATGTCGGGATATATTCGAGAAGAAAACAAAAGACTATGGCACAGCGTGGCGTATTTTACGTCCACAATCGCTTACCGATCAGATATTCATTAAAGCAAAACGAATTCGAAGCATTGAGGAATCGAATCAAAACCTGGTTGGAGAAAGCCTCGATAACGAATACATCGGAATCTACAATTACTGTGTGATGGCGCTTATCGTTCTAGAACACCAACCAGATTCAGAGGAAGAAATACCGGCAGACCAGGTTATTGACTGGTACAAAGCACTTACAGAGAAGACCAAGGACCTGATGTTGCGAAAGAATCAGGATTATGGAGAAGCATGGCGAGAAATGCGCGTGAGTACTTTTACCGACCTAATACTTATGAAATTGCTGAGAATCAGACAAATAGAAGACAACGAAGGCAAAACGTTGATCTCAGAGGGATTGGACGCTAATTATCAGGATATGATGAACTATGCTATTTTTGCTTTGATTCGCAAAGACGAGATGTCATGAAGTATGTAGTTCAGTTTAGCCGGGTCTTAGTAGGCCTATTGTTCATTTTATCAGGACTGTTAAAGCTCAACGATCCCACGGGTTTCTCGTATAAAATGGAGGAATACTTCGCGGTATTCTCTCAAGATTTAGAAGCGAAGCAAGATACTGTTGTTACGCAGATATCTTTTCTCGAAGAGCAGGTAGAGATTAAAACCCCACTTTACATTCACTCCAGCAAGGTGCAGTTTACCGTTCAACAATCACCTTGGCAGGTTGGTATATCGGATGATGGGCAACCTTTATGGACTTCTACTATAAGTGTATACGAAAACGGCAACTCTGTTTTTGAATCGAAGCACAACGCCATTGACAGTATGGCTACCAAAGGAGAAGTTCGAATCACCTCTACCGTATCGGGGAATTCCCTTATTCAGGAAGAAATAAGCACAGGCATGCCTTCGATTGAAGCAACTTCAGTGGAAGCGGAGTTGACATCATACATCAAACCAAATGGCTGGGCAGTGAACTTTTTTAAGGCCCTCGGCGATGGCAACAATCCATTAATCATTGCCATTTTAATGAGCTGGTTAGAAGCCATTCTGGGCTTTGCACTATTGATCGGATGGCAGCGGAGGTTTACCGCGTGGATGTTGGTATTGATTACAGCGTTCTTCACCTTTCTTACTCTGTATTCCTGGATATACGACAAGGTAACCGA
Source organism: Bacteroidetes bacterium UBA6063 (assembly GCA_002428905.1). GTDB lineage: Bacteria > Bacteroidota > Bacteroidia > NS11-12g > UBA9320 > UBA987. Next base: position 1,293 of record DIYD01000174.1, read on the forward strand.
TTGCGGTTGTTTTGGTGATGCTCTACCTATGAATCCGGAAGAATCGTTCTACAAAAATGTGGTGATCGGCGTTTTTATCGCTATCATTTTCTTCTGGAACAAATACATTAAACCCGTTTTCTCCAATCCTTTTGGCGTTAAAGTGCTTACGGTGCTCACCGTTTTGCTTATTGGATTTAGTGTGTATTGTAAGCATTATTTACCCGTTGTTGATTTCTTACATTACGGCGAGGGAACAGATATTAGAAAAGGCATGGAAGTGCCTGAAGGTGAGCGGGCCACTGCTCATATGCAAACCATTTACGAATATGGTGCAAAAGACGGCAGTGGAGAAATCGTAGAAGTGGTATACGATAGCGACAAGAATTCGTTTGAACCAAAGATCGATTACTCTAAATGGAAGTACATCCGTGTTAAGGAAGAAAAGATACTTGAAGAGGCGTACGAACCCCCAGTACACGATTTTGCCTTTTATGATGCAGAGCAATCGAACAATTACATTGATGATTTCTGGAAACAAGAACAGAAATTATTGGTGGTAATGCACGACGTGAACAAAGCCAATACCAAGGCCATCGGCGAGATAAGAGATATTGCACGTCAGTGGAAGGAACAGGGCAAAGAATTTTGGGCGTTAACTGCCAGTTCGAAACAAGAAGTTGAAGAGTTCCGACATAAGCATCAAATTAGCGAATTTGAATTCTATTACGGCGACAACACAAATCTGAAGTCTATCATTCGCTCCAATCCAGGGCTTCTGCTGATCAAAGACACGTCAGTTGTTGAAAAGACGTGGCCTTCTACCCGATTGCCAAAGTTCAAGCGCATCCTGAAAAAATCCGAATGACCAAATACCTGACGAAAAAGCTGCTGTATGCTGTGCTTATCTTATGGAGCGTTGCTACAGTTGTCTTTTGGTTATTCAGTGCATCGTTCCCAAGTCCTGAAGACATATTGGTTACCGACCGTACGGACGAGGCCACGTTAAACGCAATCAAAAAGGATCTACAGTTAGATCAGCCTTTACATGTACAGTATTTGCGTTTTATGAATGACTTACTCCCTGTTTCGGTATATCAAAATGATCGTATTCCTGCTGTACGTGGTTTAACCGCATATTCCGGGTCAGAGAAAACCGTACTGATTAAAATGCCCTACCTCCGACGAAGTTTTCAAACAGGTCAACCCGCAAGTGTATTAATTCGACAAGCCTTCATAGGCACGTTGGTTTTGGCCTTAGCAGCCATCGTAATGGCAACCTTGATTGGCATTTTCTTCGGTGTACTCTCGAGCATCAAACAAGGCAGTTGGCTCGACCGAAGTTTGTTGTTTGTTAGCACACTTGGAATATCCATTCCCTCCTTCTTCTCGGCAATCATCTTTAGTTGGTTATTTGGCTATGTATGGTCTGAATTCACGGGCCTGAGTGTTGTTGGAAGCCTCTACGAAATTGATGCCTTTGAGGGCAAAACGCTGGCCTTAAAGAACCTGATTCTCCCAGCACTGGCTCTAGGCATCAGGCCACTTGCTATTATAACGCAGCTTACGCGAAACGCCATGCTGGATGCACTGGCGAAAGATTACATCCGGACAGCAAAGTCGAAAGGCCTCAGTAAACGAAATATCTATTTCAAACATGCTTTAAAGAGTGCATTAAATCCGGTGATTACTTCAATATCGGGTTGGTTTGCATCTTTGTTGGCTGGCGCATTTTTTGTTGAATTCATTTTCAGTTGGAATGGTCTGGGTAGCTTGACCATACGAGCACTAGAAACCAGTGATTTACCGGTAATCATGGGCTGCATCGTTTTTATAGCCGCCCTGTTTGTTCTTATAAATATGCTGGTAGACGTGTTGTATACCTTCCTGGACCCACGAATCCGGCTAGAATCATGAGAATCTATTTGGTGGGCTTACCGGGAGTAGGAAAATCGTATTGGGGTAATTTTCTGGCCGCTCAGCTATCCTTTCAATTCATTGATCTCGATGATGAGATCGTTAAATCATCGGGTAAGTCTATTGTTCGAATCTTTGAAGAAGATGGTGAAGACGCGTTTCGGCGTATGGAATCTGAAGCTCTAATCAAAACCACGTACTCCAGGGATGTAGTTATTGCCACAGGTGGTGGCACCCCATGTTTTCACAACAACATAGCGACGATGAAAGAGGCGGGTATAACCATTTACATGAAGGACACAATTTCCGCTATTGCCCGTCGGTTAATGTCTCAAAAAGCCAATCGACCACTTTTTACTTCTACAAGTTTAAATGAGGCCGTTAATGCGTTGTTGAATTTATTGGCCAATCGGCGGCAGTATTATGAGCAAACCCATATCATTACTGGGATTGAGGCCTTTGAGCATCCGCACTTATTAACAAATAGGCTTGAATTATTCACAAAGCCCTAAACTTCCTTGATAGATTCACATTAATTTAATTAACATTGCTCAGCAAATTCGAGCTGACGGTAGTGTTTACGGCCGTTGTAGCGAATTCGGTTATATTAATTTATTGATAATTTTAATTTTCACTTAAAAGATTTTAAATCATGAACAAGTCAGAGTTAATCTCTCAAATGGCTGGCGATGCTGGCATTACTAAAGCACAAGCACAAACAGCCTTAAACTCTTTCCTAGACTCTTCTTCATCTGCTTTGAAGAAAGGTGACAAGGTAATTTTAGTTGGATTCGGTACTTTCTCTGTTTCTAAAAGAGCAGCTAGAACAGGTAGAAACCCACAAACAGGTAAAGAAATCCAAATCGCTGCAAAGAACGTTGTTAAGTTCAAAGCAGGTTCTGAGTTATCAGGAAAGGTAAACTAAGAGATTTCTAAAAGAAATAAGAGGCCCCTTGCCATTGCGGTAAGGGGTTTTTTATTGGGCCGAGTTAAGTATCATTCCGGAATAAGCCAGCATCGCATGAGACCCTCCTCTTGATATCTAAAGATCTAAACGTCTACAGGTCTCTCAACATCATCTGCCAGTACCCCACGTCCACCCATCGTCCGAACTTGAACCCCACTTGTTCCAGTAGAGCTACTTTGTAAAAACCCAACTTTTCATGTAGACGAACACTGGCTTCATTGGGTTGAGCAATCCCACCCAACACTACGTGTATATCTAACGTACGTAAATGGTCAATCAAATGACCATACAAGTGTGAACCAATACCACGATGATGAACATTGGGATCGAGATAAATGGACGTCTCAACGGTGTGTTTATACGCCGACCTTGGTTTCCATTGTCCCGCATAAGCATAGCCTAACAACCTGTCTTCCTCCACGGCAACAAACCAGGGAAGATCGTATTGGTGTATTCGGTTAGCCATCTCCGCTTCTGAAATCTCTTGTTCTTCAAAGGTGATGACCGTTGTACGTATGTAGTGATTATAGATTCGTTGAATTGACCCAGCATCCGCCTTTGTTGCCTTCCGTATTTCAACCGTACTAGCCATTGACGTTCAAATACTTATCGAGTAAATAAACCATAGCTGTAATTGACGCACAACCGAGCTCCAGCTCCCGTTTATTGACGTTTTCAAAAACGTCGTCATCGTTATGATGAAAATCGAAATAACGTTGTGAATCGGGCACCAGTCCCATCATAAGTATATCCGGATTCACAATATTCAAATCCTCTGCTAAGGGGTTGATGTCAACTCCGGCAAACCCTTTTTCATAGAAGTGAAGTCCGTATGGCTCCAATAGGCTTCTAAACCCGGCTACAAAATCCACCTGATCATCGGTTCCCCGAATGCTAAATCCACGTGGACTAAAACCACCACGATCGCTTTCAACGGCAGCAATTATATTCTGATTCTCTTGCTTCATAATTTTAGCATAGGTCTTCCCTCCCATATTTCCGTTTTCCTCGTTCATAAACAGTACCACACGAATGGTGCACTTCGGTTTATAATTCATAGCCTTCAGTATGCGCAGTACCTCCATGCTATGAACTACGCCGGCACCATCATCATGTGCACCTTCGCCAACATCCCAACTGTCTAAGTGGCCTCCAATAGTGATAATGCGTTCAGGGAATTCTGAGCCCTTGATCTCTCCAATAACGTTAAACGACTTCACATCGGGGTTTTCTCTTGGGTTTATATCTAAGGTCATCTCCATTCCCGACTGAGTGCGCAATACATTATGTAACGCATTGGCATCTTCTGTACAGACCGCCACGGCTGGTATTTTGGTGACACCTTCTTTGTACCCCATGCTTCCGGTATGCGCATGATGGCCTTCTTCCAACAAGGTCATACTTCTTACAATAACCGCGATCGCACCTTGTTCCGCAGCTTGAACAGCACCCCAGTAACGTTGATCTACACAGCCACCATAACTATCAAATGTACTGATGTTTCTAGGGTCCATTGGACGGTTGTAAAACACGATCTTTCCTTTAATCTTAGTTCCCAGGCGAGTCACTTCATCCAGACTATTTACCTCCACTACCTCTGCCTGAATTTTGCCAGGAGAGGCTACTGAACCACCAAGTGTTTTTATCCGAAGATTTCGAGGTTCTGGCGTTAGCAATACAGCCTCTTCCCGATCACCGCGCTCCCAAAAAGGCACGTCAATTTCTTGCAAATACACGGTATCAATGCCCATTTTACGGAGCGTCTTTTCGCCCCAAACCACAGCCTTTTCTGCACCTGCAGATCCACTTAGCCTATGTCCGACATCTTTGCATAGACTTCGGAGGTTTTCATAACTTTCGCCATGTACCAGAGCTTCATCAAATATTTGGCGCACAAGCAACGAATCTTGTTTTGTCGTCGTCTTTTGAGCATAAAGGTGATAATTTCCGAAGAGGAATAACAGACTAATTAACGAATACCGCATTCTTGTTTTACTTGTTCAAGCAATAATACGTCAGATCAATCGACTATTAAAATCGACAAGGGGAATGTCAGGCGTTTTTCGTTTAATCGACCCAAAGGGTAAACATACCTAAGAAAGGAAATTCACGTTAGATAAATGGATAAATTCGTATTATGAAATCAAAGTTAAGTTACATTGGAGTGGTTGCATTGTTGGTAACCGGGTTGGCATTCACAGCTTTTAACACAAAGACCGTTGAAACAGAAGGCATTGCCTTTGAGCACACTGATTTTAAATCAGCTCAGGCATTAGCTAAGAAACAAGGTAAACTCATCTTTATTGATGGCTATGCCACCTGGTGTGGACCTTGTAAATTAATGGCAAGAACAGTTTTCAAAGAGAAAAAAGTCGGTGATTATTACAACGAGAACTTTGTTAATCTGAAGATTGATATGGAAACACCGGAAGGAAGAATGCTCGCTAGCAAATACGCTGTTCGGGCCTACCCTACATACCTATATCTAGATGCCAATGGCAAAGTGGTTCACCGTGCTATGGGTGCAACCAATGGCGACAAGTTCATTGGATTTGGCAAGCAGGCTGTTTCCAAGAAATAGAACTATACGTTCGATCTAAAAGCTTCAGGAACGGGAGTCACCTTCCGTTCCTCATAATTAAAACAAACGATCCGTGTCTTAACCAACGCCAGGGGCTTGTTGGTGGTGAGATTATTCATCTGATAAATCAAATCAAAGCTTGAGTTACTCAAGTCATCCACCCCAACTTCTATCTGAATGTGATCGCCTAAGAATCCTTCGCTCTGGTACATGAGTGCCGCATCACCCTGAATCATACTGGTGCCAAAAAAGTCAAGCTCACTTACCCCCTTAGATTGTAAGAACTGAATTCGTGCTTCATGGGCATAGGCGAGTAACTTATCATTTGCCAGGTGGTTTCCGTAATTCAAATCCGTTACGCGCACCTGAATCGAACAGGTAAACAACCATTTTTCCGGTGGTTTAATTTTAACTCTGGGCATCTTTAATCAAATGGGTTAAACAAATCCTGAATGTCCTTTGATATCGGGGCTGCTTTCCCCAGGGCAGCATCGTAAAGTACAAAGGTCACTTTTGCATCCGTCGTTTTCGCATCTCCGTTGTACAATTCCTGAAGAAACGTAATTGTTCTGCGTTGACACTCATATAAGGACGTTCGTACTTCTATGTGCATACCTGGGGTTACCGCCAGGCGGAAATTGATATCAATATTCACAATAAAGAATTGAAGTCCGCGCGATTCAAACTCCTTGAGCACATCTGCTTCCAACAACGCATCCCAACGAGCTTCTTCAAGAAACTCAAGATAGCGTGCGTTATTTACATGACCGTATGCATCGCAATGAAAACCTCGAACAACAATGTTTTTCTTAAACGACATCTGCCTCGCCATCAATTAAATGGTCATCCACTTCCTCTTCCTGGTATTCTACATCCACATAACGATAGAAAGCAGCCGCATAACCCGAGATCATGAACGCTACCATAAACACTACTAAGAACAACATCAGCAGCATAATGAGTATTGCACCAATACTGCCTAACATGGTGAGCGGCACAACGGTTAATCCAAGTACAAGGGCTGCACCAATTGCACCAACGAGTATGAACAGGTATAGCTTTATAGCCCGGCCCATGGTGATATTCTCCCAGCTGAACTTCAGCGCGTTTTTCACATCCAAATCGCCGTAAACAATCGCACCTCTGCCTGCAAATAACCGAAGCAACACCACATTAGCTACAATCTGTAATATACTGCCAAGTACAGCGCTAACTGACTCCACGGGTATCAATACAACACCAACGAGCGTTGACAACAACGTGGTAATAATAGCATAAACGAACAAGCGCACGTAGTTCTTGTTAAACGACTGGCTTAACGCCTCGCTTACGTTAGTCTCTTCTTTTTCGATCAGCTGTTTGCTAATGATAAAACCAATATTCAATAGCCAGGTGGTAACGATGTTAAAAACCAACGTCGCTACGGTCATTATCCCGTAAAGCTGAACCTGATTCTCTTCCATCAATTCGGTCAACTCAAGCATAAACGCCTGAATGTCTTCCGGTTCATAGTCCTTCATATTCTCCAGGAAATCTGCTGGAAACAACGGCGCGACAACCGTATACACGGCAAACGCGATTCCCACACAGAGTACAAGGGTTACCAACGTTGGAGCAACGATAGCTTTAAACAAGCGTTTCGCGTGACTGAATATGCCGCGCATCAGGTCATTTTTGAATAATTCGATGGTGTTCATGGGGCCAAATATAGAAGAAATTGAGCAGTGCAATAGCCAAATTCTGCAAGGCATTGAATCACTCGACGAATCGTTGTGTATCGGGTTCGTAAATCGATTTATCGGCGATCTGAAAATTTGAAGCGCAAGGCAACCAGATTTTTGTTACTATTGAACATCTAATAGCTTCACATGCCAGAATTACTCCATAAAGGAAAGTTTGGGACTGCCCCTGTATTTCTAACCGCTATATCAACCATTCTCGGTGCTGTAATGTTCCTGCGTTTTGGCTTTGCAGTAGGTTCGGTTGGACTGCTTGGAACACTCTTAATCATTCTACTGGGTCATATGGTTACCATACCTACCGCAATGTCGCTTGCAGAAATTGCGACAAATCAGAAGGTAGAAGGGGGAGGGGAATACTACATCATCTCCCGTTCGTTTGGATTAACCATTGGAGCTGCTATTGGAATTGCCTTGTACCTGTCACAGGCCATTAGCGTAGCTTTTTACGTCATTGCGTTCTCTGAAGCGTTCGAACCAGTGCTTGTGTTGTTACAAGGTGAGACCGGCATTCCTCTTGCATTATCCAAACGTGTTATCGGCCTGGTAAGTGTGTTATTGCTAGCCTGGTTGATGCGCACCAAAGGTGCCAAGACCGGTATGTGGATGCTGTACGTTGTAGTTGCAATTCTAGCCGTTTCCCTCATCATGTTTTTTGCTGGAACCGGTACACCCCAGGAGTCGGTGCTTTGGGATGGCGATGGAACCGACTTCTTTGTTGTGTTTGCCATTGTTTTCCCTGCGTTTACGGGCATGACGGCTGGTGTAGGCCTTTCGGGAGACTTAAAGGATCCCAAAAAATCAATCCCGCAGGGTACACTTTTCGCCACTTTAATTGGCATGGCCATCTATATAATTATAGCCTACAAGCTTTCGATTTCTGCGAGTCAGGAAAGTCTGATAAACAACCAATTGGTGATGTCTGATATTGCCGTTTGGGGGCCAATTATTCCGATTGGATTGGCGGCAGCAACAATCTCAAGTGCATTAGGAAGTGTAATGGTTGCTCCAAGAACGTTGAACGCCATAGCCTCCGATCGAACCATCCCTATACCCCGCTTGAATAATTACCTCGCACGTTCTAACAAGAAAACGGGTGAACCTGTAAACGCATCGATGGTAACCTGTGCAATTGCCTTTGTGTTTGTGTTGGCCGGAGATGTGAACGCCGTAGCAGAAATCATTTCGATGTTCTTCATGGTGACCTACGGTTCGATTTGCTTGATCTCCTTACTGGAAAATTTCGCATCTAATCCGGGCTATCGCCCTTCATTTAAATCGAAATGGTACATCAGTTTAGTTGGTGCTGTGCTTTGTATCTTTATGATGTTCCAGATCAATACGTTGTACGCCGTCCTGGCCATTGGCCTCATGGTGCTTACGTATTATGTACTCACAACCTATCGCGACGACAAAAGCGACATGTCGAATATATTCAGTGGCGTTATCTTCCAGATCAGTCGTAACCTTCATGTTTTCCTCCAAAAATCAAAACAAGAAGAGACTATGGATGAATGGCGACCATCGGTGGTTGCGATTTCCAAAGACTCGTTTAGCAGGCACGACGAATTTGATTTATTACGCTGGATATCGCATCGAAAAGGCTTTGGGATGTACATCCACCATATTGACGGTTACCTGAGCAAAGAAAGCTCTGAAAAGGCCAAAGACAGCCTTAAACGACTCATCCGTTTAACGCAGGTAAGTAATAGTTCAGTGTTCGTCGACACCATTATTAACCCGAGCTACAAAGCCAGTATTTCTCAAACACTACAATTGCCAGGTGTTTCCGGTAAAGAGAACAACATGGCCTTGTTTGAATTTTACAAAACCCGCGAAGATTCGTTGGAAGAGATTCTGGACAACATTGGTTTGGTTAAAGCCGTGGGGTACGACACCTGTATACTCTGCTCAAGTGAAAAGAAATTTGGCTTTAACAATGAGATCCATATTTGGATGACGAGTAATGATTACCAAAATGCCAACCTGATGATTTACCTGGCCTATATTATTCTTGGTCACCCCGATTGGCAAAATGGTTTTATAAAACTCTTCGCAATCCACCCAGATGATGAAGTACGCAGCGAACGGGTTAAACTATTGGAGATGGTTAAAACCGGTCGACTCCCAATCTCGCGAAACAATATTCGCATCATTCCAGTAAAAGAAGGTGTGGCTACCAAAGATGTGATCAATGAGAATTCGCAGGATGCTGACCTAACAATCGTTGGTTTCCGAAGTGAGTATGTGAAGAACCTTGGGAAAGACTACTTCCTGGGGTACGATAACATTGGAAACGTTTTATTTGTGAACAGCCAAAACGAGAAGGAGATCAGTTAAGCAGATGATAAGATGTTTGGATTTTTAGATTCTTAGACTTAAGCCTGCCAGTGCCTTTCCAGAGTTGTATGCCTGGTTGTGGATGATAACGTCGTGAAATAATAATGAACTAGAAAAGTGAAGTTATAGATTCAGGCTAACCAAAGAAGATAACCCTAATGGAAACGCATCAACATGAAGAGATTAAACGAAAAATAATCGAGGAGTTTGAGCACTATCGGAAGCGCCCATCAGCTAACTTTGACGAGAAACACTTCATGGATTATTTGCCGCACCCGCCCTATCCGAAAAACTCTTTAAAAAACACGTTTAGAGGGTCTGCTATGTATTTTCGCTTTATGGACAGGATCGAATTGGCGTTTGGAATTTGTTTTCCAATGAAGGATCTAGATCGATATTACAGTGTAGAATCACTTGCCAAAAAGGTTTCTCAACGACTGAGCAAACCCACAGGGAATAAAAAAGTGCTTCAATTTCGCGATAAGAAAAAAGGCCGATTTGCATTCGAAATTGTCCTGGTAATACTCGGTGGGGCTTTGTATTACTGGATTGGATTACGCTGGATTGTTATTTTAGCGTTTGCATTTATTGTGTTTTTGCTGCAATGGACGATCCGAGTAAAGGTCTACGAGCGAAAACACATCAAAGCAATGAAAGTGAAACTCGATATTAAGTAAGAATAGTGATCCTTCATGTTTAGACTATTTAGAGCTAAAAAATCGCTTACACGTAAAGAACGTACAGAACAATTTCTACAGGAAGCTGGGATTAAAATAAACTACAATCTGCCCAACATCGAATCTGAAGAAGATACAACCCTGCGTTCACCCAAAGAGATTGCACAGCGGGTTACGGTGCTTACGGTTACCAATGGGGTCGCATTCGATGCTACAACAGGTGAAAAAGCCATTCAATACCTCAAGGACTTTAACCTGTGGGCGTTTGTAACTCCCGACGAGCGCGAGTTTCTTGAAAACCCAACAGAACAAAGAAAAACACAGGAAACCTGGAAATGCGAATGCATTTGGACCTTGCTCTGGGCCCTAAACCTCATTGACGACCTTGGATTTCCAAACACCATGTGTGATCTAAACGCCATACCCGAGGAAAACTATCCCCTTGCTTTTCAAGATCCGAATGAGTTTATAAAAGGCATAACTTCATTGCGATCGGTGCGTGAGATTTTAGATGCAAATGACATGTATTATCGCATGGATTGGGCTGTTGTTGATGCCCGATTAAATGGCAAAGAAGTAGAGAATCTTATTTCAGGAGTGGTTTATGAGCGGCATTATGCATTAAACTGGCTGGTCAACTACATGGGACAGGAGTGGGATGATATATCTACGGACACGTGATATACGACCTACATCATCACGAATCGAACTTCAACCCCATGATTTCTGGATTGCATCTCAATGGAGATCGTTGTACTTTCGGAGGGAACAATCAACGCTAATATGAAAAGATCAGCATCTGACGATCCAATCTATCGATATGAGGACAGGAAACCCCGGGAATTTGAACCCGCCAATGAAATGCTTTTCAATGGGTTCAACCGACACGAAGTACAGAATGTCGCTCATACACACCGGATGAGTACAGTGTCGCCTGATGGTGCTTCTGTCAGAGAATCAATACACAACAAAATGGTGGGAATGTTGGAAGTAAAAGTAAAGTTAGTCGCACTTATCATCTGCCTGACAACATTATCGTGTAGTGCACAAGACAACGGAGAAAACCAGGCAATCCAGGGTAATATGGTCTACGGACTTCCCATTCCATATATGCTAGGTATCCACACCGAGCATAAAGACCGGAATGCACTAAAAATTGTGTTTATCGATAATTTGAACAACGAACACCTCATCCATGAAGGTGCTCTGGATGGCTGGGGAATGCGGTGGACAGATAAGAAGATTCCTACAGGCGCGTATCTGCTTGTATTAAGTTGGAAGGAAGACAGTGTTCTAAAATCCACCCAACGCAACATCGTATTGAAACCAGAGACCAGATTCTTTTCACTGAACATTGAATTGGCCAACGAGCCGTTCCGTGGCCGGGAGCAAAATGCCATTTACCTCGACCAGTATACCGAATCACTCCCTGAAGTCAATTTCAAACGCAATTGGAATCCGGCAGAACAATTTAAGAAAGACAGCATTTTACTCCCCGATTATGACGTCGTCAATCAACACGACAGCACAATTTACGGTGCATATTTAAGGTTTTCATCTGCGCTGTCCATCAATTGGGTTCAATCGCATTATATCGCTTTTATGCGTTTCGAAAAGCTTGACGAAGGAGACTGGGTTGGAATGCGTTGCAACGCTCCAAGGATGGAGATGGAAATACAGTCGGGAGATACCGGTAAAACACTTGACGACATGGTGTTGGGTTGTGCTACAGACCAATTCCTAACCGCAGAATGGTATCGAATCCGAATAGACTATATGTTGAATGATCGCATCTTTGAACGAAACGAAAAGATCGGGAACATTGAAGACAATGTATACGTCGAACAAACGATTTACAGCTTCACCGATGAATTTAAGATAGGCAATTAGGACATCTGGTGTTTGACAGTCCTTTCGCAACGGCTCACTGTTAAATATCAGTTTTTTCAACACGCATAATTGCCTGTTTTCCTGTAATTTGTCAGCGCTATGGGTTACTATATTGACTTGAAATCGATCTCCCTTTCTCAATTGGAGCAAGCCCTAATTGACGCCGACCTCGTTCCGAGTAGAATGGTGCTCAAAAACGACATTCACGAGCATTTTGAAGGTCTTAGGTCTATTGGTATAGCGAATTCTGAAGAATTACTAAACGCTTTAAAAACCAAGAAAAAAGTAGCTGATGTTGCTCAACAGTCGGATATTGACATTCAATATTTGACCATCCTGGCCAGAGAAGTAAAGAGCTATCGTAAAAAACCAATCAAGCTTGCAGATTTCCCCGACACAGCGGCTGGGCTTATATCTGCGCTGGCCTCAAACGGGATAGTGAATTCACTTCAGTTTTATGATCGAATGTTAACCTCGTCACAGCGCGTAGAAATGGCGAAGGAGTTGGCGGTAAAGGAATCAGACCTATTGCGCTTGGTGAAGCTGACCGACCTAACACGAATACGCTGGGTGAATCACACCTTTGCCTTTGTGCTCTATGAAGCGGGGTACGATTCTGTACCCAGAGTTGCAGATGCGGATAAGTCTGACCTATATGATACGATTATCCGACTGAACACACAACGAAACCTGTATCGTGGCAATATCGGACTAAACGATATTAAGCAGTGTATTGAGTCTGCACGGTCCTTAAGTGTTGACATTGAACTCTAATCGGTTTCAAGCACAACCAGAAAGATGCTTCATACCAAGGGATTAAATGCATCCTACTAAAGTACGAATTCTGGATTTAGAGTATACGGCTTAACCCTCGTAGTACTAATTTCCCCAAAGAATTTAAACAACATAAATTATGTCAGATCAACAGAACAACATACCTAAGGTTACAGGAATTGGGGGCATTTTCTTTTTCTCGGATGATCCGAAAAAATCGAAAGAATGGTATTCGCAGAATCTTGGATTGGAAACCAACCAATGGGGATCAAGTTTTGAGTTTCGGAATGCACACCGACCAGACGAAATCAACTACTTACAATGGAGTCCGTTTCAAAACGGTAGTGACTATTTTGCTCCATCCAAAAAGGAATTTATGATCAACTACCGCGTTCAGAATATAGAAGGACTGGTGGAAAAACTTAGAGCAAATGGTGTGACCATTGTAGACGAGATTGTTTCATACGATTACGGCAAGTTTGTGCACATCATGGACAATGAGGGCAACAAAATTGAACTTTGGGAACCCATCGATCATGTCTTCACTGAAATGGGTGGCAAAACCACAAAATAGCCTAAATACCAATATTAAGAACAACCTCAGAGGCAAATCCAGGATTGTTTCAGAAAACAGATCGTTGTACTTTCGAAAAGAACAAACGATCCGTAGTGCATAAAGTCCGGCTAAACGAAGACGTCTATCTTATTCACAACTTTCTCTCGAAAGAAGAGTGCAGTACGTTTATAAAGCGAAGTGAAGAAATTGGCTACGAGGAAGCCACAGTAACTACCCATAGTGGGCAAAAAATGATTAAAGGTATCCGAAACAATGAACGGGTTGTACTTAAGGATCATGTGCTGGCCATGAAATTCTGGAACCGGATAGAACCATTTGTAAACGAGCGGTTTAACTCCTGGGAGCCAACGTCTGTAAATGAACAGTTCAGGTTCTATAAATACAAGGTAGGGCAACGCTTTAACCGACATTTGGATGGCCGATTTAAACGCAATGAAAATGAAGAGAGTCGATTAACACTTATGGTTTATTTAAACGATGACTTTGAAGGAGGTGAAACCGAATTTGACGATGTAAGTGTTGTTCCAGGCACTGGTTCGGCCATTGTTTTCAGGCATGAGGTTAAACATAAGGGGTGCAAAGTAACATCGGGTATTAAGTACGCGATTCGTACAGATATTATGTTTGTCAGGAATGGATAGCGTGATTCTTAAGACAATACCACCCTTGGAGCTGGATTCGCGAAATTCATGTTCGACGGTAAGGTAGATAATGATGTCTATACTATGTTGATCCGTGCAATCCAACGCCAATTAAATCCCATTTGGATGAGACAATGGAAGACTTAATATCAGGAGACCATATCTTCTCAGTTAAAACAAATGCTTGAAGTCCTAAAAAATGAACCACTAAATTAGACCATATGAAACTAAAACTAAACCACATAAAAGCTTGCGATCAAATCTGGGATGAGATGCTGCCTTGTAAAAACGGCAGAAGATGTTCGAAGTGCGATCAGGTGATCCACGATTTCCGGGGCAAAACCGACCTGGAAATCGCGTTCACCCATGCAAAAAGCACGGAAAAAGTGTGCGGCATCTATGATGATGTTAATGGTTCTGATATTCTGGATCAGCCTATGCCGAAATTCCGATGGCGCAGGTATGCGCTCACTGGCGCGCTAGGAGCACTTACCTCCTCCCTCTGGGCAGGCTCTAAGGTTCATCAAACGCTCCCTAAACCGAATTCGTTCATTGAAACATCGGTTTTTGAAACCGAGACGCGAGCTTCCATACCAGACACCTCTGAGCAAAAACCAGACAGTGCGTTTGTAATTAAAGGCCGTATTTCCTATGCGTCGACCGAGCCTGTAGAGGGAGCTCTGGTGGCAATAGATGATCAACTGAATTATTTTTTTACTGACGAAGACGGGCGCTTTGAACTAGATGCAACCAGTGCTTTGAACAGTGATGATAGTATCACAATATATATTCTACATATTGGTTTCGCCAGAAAGGAATACGTGATTACCCGGACTCTTTTCAATGAGAAAAACGAGTTTCATTTGGACCTGGTCCTGGAAGAACAACTGGAGGCAATTGTATTTCGTGTAGACAAGAAGTATATTCCCTGGCACAGACGTTTGAGGTCAAGAGCAAGGAGAATATTCATAAGACAGAAGAACTGAGGCATATATTCATTGGGTTCGTTAGACACCTTCGAATAGTATTCCCCAAAATGACATTCACCGCCTGGCCAAAATTTTCACCCTAATCGCGACGTTTGAGGTATACATTCAAATTAAAAGTTCAAATTTGAATACCGATTAAGGTTATGCTTATACGTTACACAAAACTAGTAGCACTGTTTCTGGTATGGGGTTTAATGGCCTGTAAAAGTGATGATGCTAAAACCAACCCGACACAACCGGGCGAACAACTGTACATCAATGGTAAGATCTATACGGTAAATCCTGCTATGGAATGGGCAGATGCCATGTTGGTAAAGGATGGTGTTATCGTATCGATCGGCACCAGATTTAATGTTGAGCAACATGCTACCGACGAGGCGGAAATAATAAATCTGAAAAACAGCATGGTGTTGCCCGGCATTCATGATGTACACATGCATCCGTTAGAGGCATCTTCAGAGAATTTTCTATTCACACTCAATGTAGACGAGACCAATCCCGAAAACTATAAATCAGCTATACGCAAAGCGGTGAACCAGAATACAACCCAAAAGTGGATTCTTGGTTGGGGATTTGAATTACATGCATTGCTTGATGCAAATCGTGAACCCGTTGAGATTCTCGACGAAATATCTACAACCAAGCCCATTGTAGTTATGGAACAGACTTCTCATGCAGTCTGGGTCAACTCCAAAGCGCTAGAAATGGCGGGTATCGACAACAACTCGACAAATCCAACCGGTGGTATAATCATGAAGGACGACCAGGGGGATCCAAATGGATTACTTATCGACAATGCGGGCAATCTGGTAATCGATTTGGCCATTGGGGCTATACCGAATAGCGAACAAAACGATTATGAGGGACTGGTATATTTTGGACTTCCCGAGCTGGCGAAACACGGCATTACTTCCATTTGCGATGCCCGCACCTATTGGAAGCGAAACCACCACGAAACCTGGAAAAAAGTAGAGTCGAACGGACTCTTGACCGCCCGGGTTAACCTGGGGTTGTGGCTTTACCCGACCGAAGATGATGACGCCCAAATAAATGCGATAAAAGCGATGTATTCGTTTGATTCCAGTCGATTGTTGAGGATCAATCAAATCAAATTGTATGCAGATGGGATCGTAAGTAATACGACCTCCGCGATGAAAAGCGACTTTCTGGTTGACCTGTTTAATCTGCCTACAAACAACGGTCTGAACTACGTAACTCAGAATCGCATATCCAAATACATATCCGCACTGGAACCACTCGGATTTGATTTCCACATCCATACCATTGGCGATCGAGGAGTGAACGAAGCGTTGAATGCTATTGAACAAAGTGGAACGGCTCAAGGTCGTCATCGACTTACACACGTTGAATATGTTTCTTCTTCCGATATTCAGCGATTTGCGCAGCTCAACGTGACTGCTGATGCGCAGGTTGTGGGCGATTTTGCCCAACCGCATCACTGGCATGAAAACGATGCATTGGTAAATGCTTCATTGAATGATGCCATTATACCTATAAAGGACCTTGTGGACGCCAATGCAAGGGTTACGCTTAGCAGCGATTGGGACGTAAGTGATCTTAACCCTTTTATTGGAATGCAAAATGCAGTAACGCGATCGCCACAAAACATCTCCTTAAAAGAAGCAATTGAGTCATACACCATTCTTGCTGCATATGTGATGCGACAAGAAAATCTAGTAGGTTCACTTGAAGTAGGCAAGGAAGCCGATTTCATTGTCTTAGATCAGAACCTGTTCGACATAACCCCGAATCAAATTGGTGAAACCAGGGTGCTCGAAACCTACCTTAAAGGGAGACGTACATACAAACGTTAGAATAAACCAAGAATAGGCGCGTTATAATTTTACCATGCGCATACTAAAACTTACCGTAGTACTTTTCCTGGCAGGTTGTTCACAGCTCAGTCAAGACGAACAAGTCAAATCATCAGAGGTTGCTGAACCCACTACCATAAATTCAAAAGCAACCACGTCTGAATTCATTCCCGATGTGGCCATTAGGCAATATAACAATACGAAATACCGCGTGTTGACCGACGCTATAGTAGACAGCGCATCAAATGCATTAACCGGATACATGCACCTGCTACACAAGTCGGACACCATGCTGGCTAAGCAGGTAAATGCAGATACACTGCTAAACGTGTATAGAAAATTCAACTTCGCTTCGGATTCAATTCCTATCGGGACACTGCATGATTATCGACTAACGGATCTCGTGCTTTTGCCCGGCATTCGCGACTACAAGGTCTATTACGCTGCCAAGCTATCAAGACCAGATTTCAAGGACGTGTTTGTCTGGTTTACGATTAAAGTACGGAAAAAGCCCTTTGGGAAAATTCATGTAGGAAGAATCAGTTACCATTCGTATTACTACGATGAATACAAGGCAATACTATATGACAAAAACCGAAAATCGGCCTTACCTTAGAGCATGACTATGCGTGTTTGGTCCGTCTTAATATGTGTGATAAGCTTATTCTCATGCGGCAATAAGGCCTACAGGTGTTACGACTGTTATTTAAGCCAATACACCATGGAACAAAGACAGGTAATCAAAGAGCTAACACAGGCTTTTGAAACCTTTCTCGCAGATAACTACCCGAGCGAAGATTCTTTGGGCCAACGTTTCAAAACCTACGTTCAGAACTATTTCTACAATAATGATTCGGTACTTCACTTTGAATATGACACGCTAAGACTAAAGGCCTTGCTTTTAGCATATGACCGGCTTGGCCTTGACACGTTTGTAATGGATTACAAATGGGAGCACCCTCATGTGCAACAACCTTACCTTCAAGCCTATCGAAACTGCTTGGGGTTTGATTACCCGGATAGCTTGTTGTTTGAGTACCTCCAGGCTTATGATCAGTTTGGTGATTTGAGTCCGCACGCACTTCCTGAATACATAGCTAAAAGGGCTACTTCCGAAGAATTAGTGCGATCAGTTTTTCTGCATATATACGTAGTGGAGTACTTCCTGTTTCAGATTTCAAGAGACTTATTTGACACCACCTTCGTTAAACCGGGTTATACCGCTCCGCCTGAACTGCGCACGCATCGCTTTGAACTGATGGACTCTACGTTAACCGAACTCCCGGGTATTGTAGGAAAAATAGTAGATCAAAAAACATGGAAGGATGTCTATGGTGTTCGACACGCGGTTTTAGCCGAGACCATCAATACACCGGATGAGTTTGGAGCGTTTCGCTTTTACGTGTTTAAGAACGATTCCAATGGGCTTCCAACTCTTCACACGTCGTATGCGGACAGTTTACATTGCGGAGAAGGAGACATTGTGGTTTTTAGCGACACCATGGAACTCGTGGTCACCGACTCAGATCACAATAATATTGCTGAAGTCACCTTTGTTTATACGCTGAATTGCACCTACGATGTATCACCTCAGGTCAGGTATCTAATTACGTGTATGGATAATTCGTTCTATCGGATTAAAGGGTATACACTGGATATTGGATCTTCTATTCCCGATACGTCTGACCTAAGCCGGGAGAATTATGAGAAAGACGAATTTGATTCCTGGTTTATACCACACATCTCAGGTCGCTATGAAACGGATAGTGCATTCGAAAATTTACATCCTTCTGTATTTCTTAACGCACGAAACCTATGGATTAACGTTTTGCATAAAGATCTGAAATTCAACTCAGAACAGATGAGTTCAACGAATACCAACAATTAACTTGAGTAACGATGAAACACAGTTTGCTTACAACCCTCCTAACCTTCTCCTGTGCAATTGTAGTGGCGCAATCCCAGAAGGTTATCGTGAACTCGGTACAGTACCGAGATTATAAAAAGACCTATAAGAAACAAGACTGTTTAGCAACAGTGTTCGACTTTCACACCATAACGTTTGTCTACGACAGTGTAAAGCATTCGTATTTAACCGAAAGCGTGTATCTTAACCAATTTATGACTTATTCAAACCTGGATACTGTCTTAAAACGCAAGCACAAATCGATAAAAAAACGTAGGCGCAAACCGGTTCCCGCAGCGCATATGGACTCGCTTATCGTGCTCTTGACCAATACAAAACCAAAAGACACATTCATTTATCTTCATACCTCTCATTACAGTCTGCATGTGCATGTGCTACTGATATCCGGCGAAGACACTGCCGTGTATTCGAAAGGTCAACCGTTCGACAGAGATACTTACTGGAGAAATAAGGATTCGCGTGAAGTGGTTCGGGATCAGAGAATTGATAGGATGATCTACCAGTTGATGCCCGCATATTTCAATGGACGCGAGACCCTCTTATCCGCCTATGTTAAGGCTTAAGTGTATTCTTTTGGTTGTCCTGCTTTGGTGCTCCTGTATACCCATCAAGCCAGATTGGGGGCATCATTTTATGTTCTCGAATGAACTGCATAAACCCATTGATAGTCTTGCAATATCTGTTGGAAACCGCACAACAGTTCTGTATGGACCAGAACCCATTGAGGGGAATATTGCCGTTCCAACGCGTGACTATCCACACCCCGTCACGATTACGGTCTTTAGTACCGGTTTAAAAGATGTGATTCTGGGGGATTCATTCAATTGTTATAATTGCGATGGTAGTCATGAGTACATCCTGAAATCCGAAGGTGCGGTATATCGATTCCGCAATTAGTATATTGCCCTATATGCGATAAGACATCATTCCATATTTCAAAAACGTGTTAAACTACAATTACAACACCTTGGCGTAGAAAAGGCGGATGAAATAGCGAATATCTTAACAGGCATTGTTACGCAGTAAGCTTGCATTAATTAACCCAGGTTAACGTCTTGAGCCACACGCTCACTTTAGCTTTGCTTCAACAAAAAACGAAACAATGATTAAAGAAATCTCAAATGCGACTTCATTTCCAATGGGCAAATGGATTCTTACTAACTTTTTAGGCTGGCTCAGCGGGTTTGCTTTGGTGGTTGGCCTGGTAATTCTCTTTGACACAACCGGTGTTGAAGGTGTTCAATTCTTTATTGGCACCGGAATGGGTGCCGGACTCGGCTTTTTTCAGCAACGCATGCTTAAACGCATCTTTGGTATCGGGGAGCCCTGGGCATTATACACAACGCTTGGGCTGACAATACCATTTGTGTTACTCGACATTTTGAACGTACTGGGTATTGGTGGTCAGTTCTCCTTTTTCCTTCCAATCTGTGTGGGTGCCGCCGGACTTCTTATTGGTATAGGTCAGGCAAAACTGCTCAAACCATTGAACATACAACCTTTGCGTTGGATCGGCATTTCAGTTGTGAGTTGGTTGCTTTGCGGAATTGCCGTCTATAGCATTGAATACTCAATGGCCTTGTCACCCCGTGAGTTTACCTTAGCAATTAATCTGGGCTTGATTCTGATTGGCGGGTTGATCCATGGAGTTATTACCGGCTCTGTATTCAAAGCCCTACGGAGATAACCAAATACAACAATAGCTTATTCTATGCGTTGATTGGTTACAATGAAGCCACTGATCTTGTAATGCACCCAATCTATGCACACCAAAATACTTACGCTGTTCTTCTTAACCACAAGCCTGGCATTTAGTCAACGTGTCAACTGGTCAAAAAAAGTCTTCAGTTGTGATGAAATAGCCCGGGCGAACGATTTCGCACGTGTTATATCGCTAGACACTGCAACCAAGGTGAAGTTGTTGTGCTCACCCAGAGGTTCTGGCGAAGCCATTGAAGTACAGGGAGCAAAAAGAGGAACAGCGTATTTCGCACGTGAACATCATATTGTATGGTTCAAATTAGTAGCCGCTCGCAGTGGTCAGCTCGGATTTCGAATTGTACCAGACTCGGAACACGATGATTATGACTTCTTGGTCTTTAAATCGGAAGGCCCAGGCACCATTGATAAAATCAAGTCGAAACAACTTCAACCTATCCGTTCTAATCTGGCCCGGACAAAAGACACTAACGGTGGTCAGACCGGTTTGCTATTTGGTAATACTGACTTCCACATTGGCCCAGGACCGAACAAGGCCTATAGCGCACCACTGTCGGTTCAAAAAGGTGAAGTATACTATCTCGTGCTCGACAATGTTTACGATGATGGCCGTGGGGCTCTGTTGTACTTTGATTATTTCGAACTCCGAACAATACGGGGTGTTGTGAAGGATTCGAATAATCGACCGATAAAAGCAGAAGTAACGGTTGAAAACAGTAAAACAGGCGAAACGTATGCCAGTACCAGTTCCGATTCCATCACCGGGAAGTTCATGATGACGGTTCCGTACGATTTTAATCCATCCATTGCGTATGTAGTTTCCGCCTACGCGAATAACTTCTTCTTTATGGAAGAACTTGTTGAATCGGATCACATTAAATACGACAGCAGTGCCTTACTTAAATTGTACCTCCCAAGGCTAACCAAAGGGCAAAAAATCAGGCTAAACCACATCAATTTTGTTGGGAACTCTCCAGCATACCTGCCATCGGCCAAGCCTAGTTTGAGAAGGCTATACAAGGTCCTGAAAAAAAATCCTAATCTAAAAATACACATCGAAGGTCACACCAATGGTTGTACCAATGGTGTTGTTCATGCGCAGCAACTGTCTGAGAACCGCGCACTTACCGTAAAGAATTATCTACTCAAACGGAATATAGACCCGGAACGAATGACCACCGAAGGGCTTAGTTGCCAGTTTATGCTGTTCCCTTCGAATTCGAGTGCTCGAGAACAGTCCATGAACCGACGTGTAGAGATTTTGATTCGGGATTTATAGGCTTAGAGATTATACAAGTCGTTTAAACGTGAATTGGGTATGGATCTGATTGGTATTAGAGGAACCGTTAATCTGCCGCAAATAGTCTTTGGTCTAATGTGCGTTATCGTTTTTTGCAATTCTGGCAAGAAATTCTGTTCTTGGAGGAAGTGACTAAAAACTATTTACTGGTATTTCTTAGTGCAATCAGCCTACATTTTGTGTCCAGTTGTTCGAAGGAAAAGTCTGATCAGGAGCTTCTCGAACGAGATTGTGAAAGACTGGAAAAACACCTGGTGTCCTACAAAGTAACACCCTATAAGTTTGGTAAAATCGCTATTCGATCATCGGTCGCAACCGATTCGATATCAAGAGATTACCAAAATTTCAAAGCGGACTTAAACGGTATAGCAGATCGGGTAATTCATTACGAGAATGTGGCTTTGGAAACACCATCAGTCAAAGATTATATCACGATGTACAGAGATTACAAAAAGATGGAAGACTTTGTACGAGAAACCGATGAAGACGTCTTCCCTACCCTTACGGATGTAATCAACACGCTTCAGGCAGATTCGAACCAAACCGAATGGACACTTCTGCAAGGTCAGGACAAGATAGAGACGCAGAACATCGAGCATGCATTTCTTTCCGTTGTGGCATTAGGCACCAAGAATCTGGGAAAAGAAATCGCATTGTATGAGTGTTCCAAAACCAATCCAGAATTACTTCCAAGCTCCGAGATAAAGACCTTGCTTCAACTTATGAGAGGACTCCTTTTTCTGGACAAGAAGCTCTATTATTTATCTGAGGATGAGCTTACCCGAAACATCCAATGGCTTGATTCCAACCCAAATATGCACTTGCCCTTAACCCGCCATATTTTTGATTGGGGACATCTGAACAACCAACAAGCGCATACGGCCCTTCATGGATTAAATCACATGTTGAGAGCTATTGATCGATTCATGATGGAACGTGAAATAGATCATGAACGTGCTATTGACGACCTTGAAGTATTTCTAACAGATGCCCGGGAGATTGGACTCGACAATGAGATCATTTGGGCTGTGGAGACCTATGTATACATTGAGAATGAAGAGACGGATAAAGCGATCGAAGCTCTATCCAAACTAAAACAGAGCGACCTCCTGAGCAGTAGAGAGCGGCAAAGTATCGACGAGTATATTGCCTATTTGAAAAACCGAGAACCAGGCAGCAAACTAAACAAGGTCTATGATAAGTTCTTTCTCGGAAAGATAGCGACCAAATATGTGATACGGGTTGTAAAGAATGTTGACTGGAACCAGTTCTTCGAGGAACACAATATGGAGAGTGCCTCAAGATTATTGGAGACCATACATCGGCTTGAAGAGCTTACCGAAGGCTTATACAAGCTTAGCCATGTTGACAATATGAAAGAAGAGGGTAAGAAGCTGGAGGACAAAGGCCTCGAACTTCTGGACAAAGCAAGGGAAGCCCTATGACCCTTTAAACCACCGACACGTCAGGCAGGGTAAAACGCTGATTATTCTTGTAAAGCTGCATGACGGATGTCATACGCCATTCTTATATTAACAGAAAGTTAAGAAGTAACTTTAACGTATTATTAAACAATCACTTAAGCTGATTTGATGCAGAAAGGAATTGCATCATTTTAGGTGGGTTTAAATGAATAGTAATTAAGTTTTATGAATACAACAGGATTTACATCCGAACACCTGGCACAGGCAAATACTCGGTCTGACCTGATTGCCATTGCCAAAGAAAATGACATTTCAGTATCAAAAACGCTTAAGAAACTGAAGTACGAGGCTGAACTCAGGAAATTACAAACAGAGTTCGTAAATCTTCAGAAATGGATTGCACAAAACAAGAAACGCGTTGCCATCATTTTTGAAGGCAGAGATGCTGCTGGGAAAGGTGGATCAATCAAACGATTTAAAGAACACCTCAATCCCAGAACCTCCAGGGTTGTGGCTTTAACCAAGCCAACTGAAG
>DIYD01000123.1 GCA_002428905.1 Bacteroidetes bacterium UBA6063
ATTGTGGTGCTAGGAAGATCGGAACAGAAACTAGCCGATCTAAACAAGGGACTGCAACAAGATAATCCAGACGTAAAGGTTGACCCGGTGCTCTGCGACCTGGCCTCATTAACTAGTGTGCAGGATGCGTGCTCGGAAATTAAGGCGAGGCACAAGACCATAGATCTTATGGTATTGAATGCTGGACTATGGAACAGTGTATTTGAAGAAACCACAGACGGAATGGAGGAGACCTATCAGGTAAACCTCGTATCGCAGATACAACTATTTACAGCTCTTCAAACGCTTATACCTAAAAATGGATTAAGTAAGGTAATCTTTACGGCCTCTGGATTGCATCAGGGTACGATCAACTTTGAAGACCTTGAATTCAGGCGCAAGTTTTCCGGATTTAAGGCCTACAGACAATCAAAACTTGGTTTGATACTGTTAACGCGATGGTTATCCGATCAAGACATGTACGATGGTATCTCTTTCTATTCTGTGCACCCAGGCATGGTAAGTACACAGCTTGGCAGAAACACCGGGTGGTTAGCACGCATGATTTTTCAGGCCTTTGGTAAATCACCGGAAGAAGGTGCCCAAACCCACTTGTTTGTAATTGATAGTCCAACCGATCACTTAACTCCAGGATCGTATTATGCGTACTCCAAAGTGACGAAAACCACGCCCTATTCGTACGACATGAATGTGGCAGGGAAACTTTGGGAAGAGGTGACTTCCCGATTGAAGTTGGTTCAATAGTTCTATGCAGGGATTGAACAAGAAAGTCCTTCCTATTGCCATAACAACAACCATTGGCATGGTAGTTTATGCACAGTTCGTTCTTGGGCATTTCAGTAGCTGTTTTGCGGTAGATGGAGGTCCGAATGCTCTGGGTTTACACTTGAGTTATTCGTATGAAGACGCGCTGCACTTTCTTGAAATCCGAGACCACCAACAGCTGTTCTGTTACAAACGCTTTATCTCGGTATGGGACACCATTTTCCCCATGGTGTATACCACCATGTATATCTCCTGGCTAGCGGTTTTATTTCGTAACTGGAAGTGGCTGTCTCTGATCCCCATTGTGCGTATCGTCTCCGATTGGGTGGAGAACTATGTTGAAATCATGATGGTTGATCATTACCTGAATTACAATATCTTAGATGATCATTTGGTGTCTTGGGGAGCTGCCATGACATCGGTTAAATGGGGGCTTTCCCTTGTTGTTTATGGTATTATTTTGTACGGGGTTGTGCGGATACTATGGCAGAAATTCAACTATCAAAACGAATGTTAATGTCTCGTCGACTCTCCATATATCGAAATCTAATACTCATCAATCTGGCGCTTAGCATTGTTGCCAACTTCAATAGATATCAGGGACTTAAAGAATCGTTGTTAAGCCTGCAGGATATGCCATTTGGAGCGGGGTTACTCCTAATTTGGTATTCGGTTCGATTGTTCAATATTGCTTTACTTATTCCATCGATTGTTTTAGTAGCACATTTTTTTACCACAAAAGAAAGAGGTTCAGGTTGCATCGTATATTTGTTGCTCATCCTCAATACGCTGTTTGCGCTTTATAGCGTTTCGCAATGGATCTGATTTTTGTACTTCTGGCTGGTGTGTTTGTTTACTTGTGGAACAGGTATGCTGTTCCGTTTGGTATAAATTTCATCGTACGTCAGAGTTTAAGTTACAAGCAAAACACCCGACTGGTCAAGAAACAACGACGCGTGGTTCGGATTATACAAGGCTTCTATTGGCTGTGCTTTGTTGTGTTTCTTTTATTGGTTGTCTTTGGGGAATTTAAAACGTAGATGGTCAAAGCCTAAGTGCACTATCACAGGTCAGACCAAACGCATCTTTTTAACCCAACCACCATTCCTTCTTAGCGTCTAAGCATCTAAATATCTGGAAGTCTAAAAATACCAACCTTTTGCGATTGATTAGTAAGGTTTTGGGAGAGAGATTTGACGAGACAACTTCTTACTTTGTTTTCCCTTCATATTCTTAACTCTTTAGCGAAACTATCATGGTTCTTTTAAGAAAAAAACTCGACAAGTATAGAGCAAGACAGGTTTTCATTCCAGGCGGCCAACCTACTCACACATACAACCCAAGGACTTCATTAAATCTGGAAGAATCATTGGAGAAAGCCAAAGATTACCTGTGTAAACTCGTTATGATGACTGGCTCCACCAAGTCAGGTAAAACAGTATTAACAAATAAGATATTTCCAAAGAAAGGCACCATATGGTTTGATGGAGGATCATTTACAAATGAACAAGACTTCTGGCTAGAAATAATACATCAATTAGATGCTTACGTTGATGAACGACTGACTTCTATCAACGAGGATTCTTCTCAAGGTGGAGTAAAAGTAGGAATGGAGAAACAACTAGTTTTATTCAAAGTTAAAGGAGAAGCGTCGGCCACTATATCTGGTAAAAAGGGGATTAATTCCACCCGATCGAGAAAAGGCAACCCCAAAACCATTGCTCTACAAATATTACGAAGCAAGAAGATTCCCTTGATAATTGATGATTTTCACTACTTACCTAGGGAACAACAGGCCAAATTAGTGAGGGCAGTTAAGGCGCTGATCTTTGATGGTCTTCCTGTAGTTTTTATAGCAATACCTCATAGAAGACTTGATGCTGTAAAAGTGGAACGAGAAATGACTGGGCGTATAGAAACAATCTCAGTGCCTCCGTGGAAAACGATAGAGTTAATAGAAATACCTAAAATAGGGTTTCCTCTCTTGAATTGTGAATTGTCAGACGCGCTTGTAGAGAATCTTGCTGAAGAGGCAATCGGAAGCCCTCATTTGATGCAGGAGTTTTGTAGAGAATTATGCAGTATGCTCGATATAACAGAAACTTTGCCTTCGAAGATGCGTATAACACAAATTGAGGACCAACTGTTTAGAACGGTTGCACTTAATACAGGAAAGGTGATTTTTGACAAACTAAGCAAGGGACCACGTCAAAGAGCTGATAGAGTGCAGAGGCAGCTAACGAACGGAACCTCAACAGATATTTATGGGCTGGTTCTTCATGCTCTGGCACATCTTCGTCCAGGATTAGATACAATCGAATACGAAACTTTGAGGAGTGCAATAAGAGAGGTTATAGTAGGAACACAGCCTCAGGCTCATGAGGTAACAAGAGTGTTAGACAAAATGTCCCAAATTGCAGCTTCAGATGAATCATCAACACCTGTTATTGACTGGGAAAAAGATGAGAGAATACTGCACGTCACAGACCCTTTTTTTGCATTTTACTTAAGATGGGGTATTGAATAATGAACTCAATCTCTGATCCCAACGGGATCAAAACTAGTCTTGTAACCGACTCGGAATAATAGATCAACATGGAAGTTAAAGGCTGGATCGGTGAACAAAAAACAGCAATTGTGCTTTGGCTTGGTCTCCGTAGACGGAAGTATCAACGTTTTCACAACGTGATCTTACCCTCACGAAATGGCACAACTCAAATCGACCACCTTGTGGTATCTCCTTATGGTTTGTTCATCATAGAAACCAAGAACCGAAAGGGGTGGATATTCGGCTCCGAAGATCAACCCACCTGGACTCAAACGCTCTATCGAAAGAAATATAAATTCCAAAACCCACTTCATCAGACGTATCGACAAAAGAAGGTCTTGGCCGAGTTTCTTGGAATACATACCAAACTTGTTCACACCATTGTTTATTTCAATGGTGATAGTGAATTGAAGACCAGAATGCCACGTAATGTGGTCAATTCCGGTTTCGGTTTAATCTGGCACATCAAGCGATATCAGAAGGAGCTGCTTGGTATGGAATACTGTAAAGATGTTACTCATGCATTAGAAAAGCATCTAAACTCACAAGACGACATCATGTTAAGTCCCTGCATGACCGACACAATTCAACAACCCATTGCCCTCGGTGCGGTTCGAGACTGGTGCTACGTACAGCCAATAAGCATAGGTCTAATGAGTCGCACTTCTATGGATGCACCAGCTACCCAAGGTGCAGGTATACAAGGGATGCGTGATTGTTCTTTTTGAGACTCTTCACTCCGCTCTGAACGTCATGCCGACACTCTTCGTGTTCTAAATCTTACCACTCCCGCTATGACCTGTATTCTTCTCCATTAAAAGGAACATATATAACCTGCATTGCTTAATTGTTTCATTGCTCAATTGTTTAATTGCTCAATTGATCCATTGTTTAATTGTTTCATTGCCCAATTGATTCATTGTCTAGGTAAAACTACCTTTGCCGACCATAAGACATGCACATGAGCAACATCAACTGGAAAGCAGCGAAAGAATACGAAGACATCACCTATAAGAAATGCAACGGCGTAGCCCGTATCGCGTTTAATCGACCAAACGTACGTAATGCGTTTCGTCCGAAAACCACCAGTGAATTACTGGACGCATTTCACAATGCGCAGGAAGATACCAGCATAGGGGTGATACTCCTTTCAGCTGAAGGACCAAGCACCAAAGATGGTGTTTATTCGTTTTGTAGCGGTGGTGATCAACGCGCCCGAGGACACCAGGGTTACGTAGGTGAGGATAACTACCACCGACTGAACATTCTTGATGTTCAACGATTAATCCGTTTTATGCCCAAGGTGGTAATCGCTGTGGTTCCTGGCTGGGCCGTAGGTGGCGGACACAGCCTTCACGTGGTTTGCGACATGACTCTGGCTTCTAAGGAGCACGCCATTTTCAAACAAACCGATGCAGATGTAACCAGCTTCGATGGAGGATATGGCTCGGCATACCTGGCCAAAATGGTTGGACAGAAAAAAGCCCGTGAGATCTTCTTCCTGGGAAGAAACTACTCCGCTCAAGAGGCCTTTGAAATGGGCATGGTGAATGCCGTTATCCCACATGATGAACTGGAAGATACCGCATATCAATGGGCTCAGGAAGTGCTGGCCAAGTCGCCTACCAGCATTAAGATGCTCAAGTTTGCGATGAACCTAACCGACGACGGTATGGTTGGTCAACAAGTTTTTGCCGGCGAAGCTACCCGTTTGGCTTACATGACCGATGAGGCGAAAGAAGGAAGAAATGCGTTTTTAGAAAAGCGAAAACCGGACTTCGGTAAAGACAAGTGGATTCCTTAAATCCATAGTTTCACGGCTCCTGGAAGTAGTTCTATATCAATCGTTTCGACATAATTGTGTGGCTCACCATCATAGTGGGTGGGCACCAACGCATTTACGCGTATCTGGCCAGATTTGATGCGTATCCGAGACAACAAACGATGCGTTTTCCCTCGATATAAGCTTCGCACCAGGCCAGGAATCTGATGTAGCTTAGGTTTCTTTAAAAATACGAGGTCTAATGCACCGTCGGTGTAGGAAGCATCCGGTGCAACAAAGAAATCATTTCCCCATTGAGTGCCATTGGCAATGCTGAGCATAAAAGCCTGCTTCTTCCATACCTCATCATCGTTATCTACTTCTATGGTATAGTTGTACGCCGATTTAAACTCGCTCATCACTGCTTTGACGTAAGACCAAAATCCTCGACCTGGCAGCTGTGCAAAAGCAAAGCTTACCTGCGCATCGAAACCGCAACCGGCTACATTGACAAAAGAACGACCGTTTGCCATGCCTACATCCATACGTTGCTCTTTTGCAGTGTTTAATGCACGAATCGATTCTTCGGGTTTTAATGACAGGTTTAATTCGCGTGCCAACCCGTTTCCGCTTCCCATCGGAACAATAGACAAAAACTTATCTGAATTGATCAAAGCGCGCGCTACCACATTGATGGTACCGTCACCGCCAACGGCCACCACGGCATAACCATCGGACTGTTTAAAGCGTTCCAGCTCATCAGGCAGGGCATTCACCTGCTCCCACCAATATACATCGTAATCGTATTGATTTAAGTCGAGATTGGACTCAATCAGTGTTCTAAACCCTCGCCTGGATTTTGATTTACCTCCTGAAATTGGGTTAATAACAAATAAGAGTTTCTTTTTCACTGCTAGTGTGTTAACACGTACTGCATGATGTTTGCGCCCATTTTCAGTGCTTTTTGTCGGGTTTCTTCTGAGTCGTTGTAAATCCCGGGATCTTCCCAACCGTTCCCTAAATCGCATTCCACATCAAAAAAGCATACAAGGCGGCCCTTATAAATCAAGCCATAACCTCTCGGTGGTTTACCGTCGTGTTCGTGAATCTTTGGCAAGCCTTTCGGGAAATTGTATTTCTGACTGTAGATGGGGTGTGTAAATGGAAGTTCTACAAAGTCTAACTCCGGAAAGACTTTCTTCATTTGAGGCCGAATAAACTTTTCCAGACCATAGTTATCGTCTATGTGCAGAAATCCACCAGATTGCAAATATTTACGCAGATTATCCGCATCCTTATCGGTAAACACCACATTGCCATGCCCCGTTAAGTAAACGTAGGGATAGTTGAATATATCGCTGCTCGACACCTCTACTACCTGATCTTGGGGATCGATATTCGTTTGCAGGTTCTTGTTGCAATACGTAATCAAATTGGGCAAAGCCGTTCGGTTCGCATACCAGTCCCCCCCACCGCTGTATTTTACCTTTGCGATTTGAAACGAATGCTCTTGTTTGAACGACGTAAACGAAACAAATAAGAGGGCAATTATTAAACTGAATTTTGCTTTCATTCTACTCTGCTAAGGTAACGCAAAAATGGTTGATCAACGTACAAGCGACTACAGCCGCAGTTTCCGTACGGTAACGCGGAATTCCGAGGGAAAGCTGCGTGTAACCCGCCTCAGAAGCCATGTGTACTTCGCTTTGAGAGAAATCGCCTTCGGGTCCGATTAACACAGAAATCGATGATGTATTCAAATTACCCGACAATTGGGTCTTTTCCTGGTTGAAACAATGGGCAACGAATTTCGTATCGGAGTTATCGGATTGGAGAAAATCCTTAAACTTAACCTCGGTCTGAATCTCAGGCAACCACAGATTACCGGATTGTTTCAGTGCTGATACCGCCTTTTTCATTAGGCGTTTTTCATTTAACCGACTGCGCTCACCTTTTTCCGTCTTGATAAAGACAATCCGTGCTAAACCAATTTCCACCATCTTCTCTAACATCCATTCCATGCGGTCTGAGCTTTTGGTTGGGGAAACTGCTAAGGTCAATGTCAATTGAGGTGCGCTTTCCTCTTTAACAATCTCGTTTACAGACAGGTGCACTGTTTTTCCTGTTTCCGAAATCGTACATTGGTACTGTCGCCCGTTGCCATCAAATACCATGACCTGATCACCAATGGAAAGACGCATCACCTTAATGCAGTGCCGACTTTCTTCTTCGTTAAGAGTTATACGAGAGCCATCAATATCGGTGCTATAAAAGTGATGCATTTAATCTTCTATTGCTTGGAGTTTAGACGACCGAACGAAGAATAGTGCGATAAAGCCGAGCACGAATATCGTGCCCAGGACGATCACGGCATTACGCATACCATCGAAATATCCGGTAACAAATCCAAATAAGAACGGACCTATGATCAGGCCTACTTTTTCCAACACATCAAAGAAGCTGAAGTAAGAGGCATGGTCTTTCGTTTCAGGTAACATTTTGGAGTATGTAGATCGACTCATTGATTGAATTCCGCCCATTACAAAACCTACGGTAGCCGCCAACCAGTAGAACTGATTTGGTTCAGTAATGAAATATGCACTTACACAGATTCCGATCCAGATTAATACCGCAAACTGAATCACGGGAATATTCCCAATTCGTCGGGACAATCGAGACATAATAAAGGCTCCGACCACTGCAACCAACTGGATCAGGATAATGCTGACAATCAAGCCCGTTTTATCCGGTTCGCCTGTTAGCTCGTCAATCGGCCAGTTGATCTCCTCATCGGCAAAAACCACAGCCAAAAGCATAATGGTTTGCACACCCATGTTGTAGATGAAATAGGAGAGTAAAAAGCGTTTGAGCACACCTTGACCAGCAAGCTCTTTCCATACCTTGTTTAACTCGCGGTAGCCTTTATAGATGTATCCTTTCTCCTTTTCCGGATCTTTTTCCTGTACATTTTTTGGCAAGCGTTTGTAGGTGATCTGCGCAAAACCAGCCCACCATAATCCAACGGCCACAAAGCCTATACGGGTGATGTAATGCTGTAGACTGTCCCCATTCGCATCCACACCTAAATCAATTGTTTTTATCGCCACAATGATCGAAATGAGCAACAAAATGCTGCCGATGTATCCAAGTGAAAAACCCTTTGCACTGATGCGGTCGTGCTGGTCGGGTGTTGCAATCTGCGGTAGATACGAATTGTAAAAAACCAGACTACTCCAGAACCCAATACTGGCAAAAAATGGTGAAAGCATGCTTAACTCCAGGTGTTCTTTATCGAAGAAGAACATCGATACACAGGCAGCAGCCCCCAGGTAACAGAAAAACTTCATGAACCGCTTTTTATTACCCAGATAATCGGCAATACCACTTAACAGAGGCACCAGTAGAGATACAATGACAAAGGATGCGGAAAACACATAAGAATACAACTCCACATTGTTGAATTCTCTGCCAAAGAAGGTCACTATCGGCTCGGTTTGGCTCAGATAGAACTTAGGAAAAACAACGGACGTAATCACCAGGTTGTATACCGAGTTCGCCCAATCGTAAAAGGCCCAGCCGTTTACAACTTTGGGATCGTTTTTTACAATCATGTGTCTCAAAGGAAACCTTTGGTTAGGACTTAAGCAAAAAAAGAAGCGGTTTAAGCTGCCTGCAATTGAAATTTGTTCAACTTCTCTTCGGCTTGTTTGAGGCTTACCCGAACTTCTTTACTCGACTGGTCGGATGGCGTCTCATACATGTAATCGAGCAGTAGCGCTTCACACATCGATCGAAGTCCACGTGCTCCAAGCTTATAGTCGATGGCCTTGTCTACAATGTAGTCCAGCACTTCCTGGTCGATGACCAGCTTTTTATCTTCCAATTCAAACAGCTTCGTGTACTGCTTTACCAGAGCATTTTTGGGTTTGGTCAGAATTTGCAACAACGCATCGCGATCGAGGGCTTCGAGGTGCGTAAGAACCGGTAAACGGCCAATAATTTCCGGTATTAAACCAAAGCTTCGTAAGTCGAATGGTGAGATGTATTGCAAGATCTTCTCACGATCGGATGTTAGCTTTTGCTCCTTATCATTCTTGAACCCCACCTTAGACGTAGCGACCCGACGTTCGATGATGGACTCAATACCTTCAAAGGCACCACCACAGATAAACAAGATGTTTCGTGTATCCACGGCGATGTATTTCTGATCTGGGTGTTTCCGCCCGCCCTGAGGTGGCACATTGGTCACAGTTCCTTCCAAGAGCTTCAGCAGCCCCTGTTGAACGCCTTCCCCACTCACATCACGTGTAATGCTGGGATTATCACTCTTCCGTGTGATTTTATCAATCTCATCTATGTAAACGATGCCACGTTCCGCCGCTTCCACATTATAATCTGACGCCTGTAACAAACGTGTTATAATGCTTTCCACGTCTTCACCAACGTATCCGGCTTCCGTTAATACAGTCGCGTCTGCTATGCAAAAAGGAACTTTCAGAATTTTAGCTAACGTCTTGGCTACCAGGGTCTTGCCCGTCCCGGTACGGCCAACCATTAAGATGTTTGATTTTTCGATCTCCACTTCATCGGCTTGCCACTTACCTAAGCTCAGCAAACGCTTGTAATGGTTGTAAACGGCTACGGAAAGCACTTTTTTGGCATCTTCCTGACCGATCACGTATTGATCGAGATGTTGCTTAATTTCTTTGGGCTTAAGCAATTCAACTTCAAATGTTGAAGATGGCTTCTTCGTTGAAGACAAGCCACCTTCTTCATTCAAAATCATATGTCCCTGCTCAATGCAGTCGTTGCATATGTGGGCATCTATGCCCGAAACCAGCAAGTCGACCTGGCCTTTTTCGCGGCCACAGAAAGAGCATGTAATTTCGCTTTTACTCAAAACGAAGGGGTTTACTTAGTACGTTGTAAAATGTCATCTACCATGCCATATTTCTTGGCTTCTTCGGCAGTCATCCAGTAATCACGATCTGAATCGGCTGAAACCTTCTTGAATGTTTGGCCACTATGAGTAGCTATGATATCATAAAGTTCTTTCTTCAACTTCTTGATCTCATTCACCGTGATTTCCATATCGCTTGCCTGACCTTGAGCACCACCTAACGGCTGGTGAATCATGGTACGCGAATGCTTTAACGCCGTACGTTTTCCCGCAGTACCTGCACATAACAATACCGCAGCCATACTTGCTGCAATACCTGTGCAAATGGTAGCTACATCTGAATTGATGTACTGCATCGTGTCGTAGATGCCTAAGCCAGCGTACACTGAACCTCCGGGGCTATTGATGTAAATCTGAATGTCTCTGTTTGGGTCAGCAGAATCTAAAAACAAAAGCTGTCCCATGATGATATTTGCAACCTGATCGTTGATGGGTACACCCAGGAATATGATCCGGTCCATCATCAATCGAGAGAAGATATCCATTGAAGCTACGTTCAATTGACGTTCCTCGATAATATTGGGGGTTAATCCAACTGGTCGCATGCTACTTTCGATGTAATGATCAACGTGCATGCTGTTGATACCCATATGTTTAGTTGCGTATTTCTTAAACTCGTCTCCGAAATCCATTAGTATTTTTTATTAGTATTATTTGTTACCAAAAATAGTGAAGTTGTTCAAACTTTTAGATTGAAAGCAAAAAGCTCTAATATTTCTTCTGTGGAGCCTCTATTTCGGGATCATCGATGGAAGCTCAGAACCTAAAATCAGGCAATTTGTGAAGAAAAAAGACACGTTTGCAGCCAACTATAAAAGTTAGTACAACTTCAATAACCAATTACTAATGATTATGTTCAGCATTATGTTTTTCTATTAGTTTATAGAAATCCTCCATGCTGATCTTCTTTTCTTTGATTGAAACGAGTGATTTAACCTGATCGGTAACCTTGCGGTCGATAGCAATGTCACCAATACGACGCAGGTAATTCTGATCTTCTTTGTTTTTCTCTTCGAAGTATCGAATCGTCTCTAGATCCGGATTGTTCATACCATATTGGCGCAACATTTGCGCCGTATAACCGATCGAAACCTGATTGATATCTTCCTGGGTTACTTCCAATTTGTATTGAGAGATCACCTTTTCTGAGATCAATTGCCGCTTCAATTGTGCAGACTCACGCGAATACATCTCGTCGATGTTTTCCGCATTGTATGTATCCGGGTAAGACTTAACCAACCAACGCTTTAAGAACGCATCTGGAAGCTCCATTTCATGCTTTTCGATAATCAGGTGAGAAATGGTATGATCCAACTGATTCTCTGCTTCAGAATTGTAATATTGCTCAATGTTCTCAGCTAGTTTAGCCTTAAACTCGTCTTCATTGCTAACTGCACCAGCGCCCAACACCTGATCAAACAGAGCCTGATTTACTTCGGCTTTCTCGAATCGTTTAACCTCGGTGATTTCCAGGTTAAAATGCTTGTTTAGATCCTTCACACCTTCGGCTGGAAGTCCAACCGTGCTGGAAAGTACTTTTTCGTTATCGTTGAAGAACTTAAAGATGTCTACTTTAACTACGTCACCGACTTTCTTACCAATCAATTTCTTTTGGGTAGGCTTGTGTTTCACCATTTCCAAAAGAACCGTTGTTTCTTTTCCTTCAACACCACCTTCCTGTGGGTTTTTACCGTCTTTATCAAGCTCGGTAAGCATCCCTTTAACCGTGTCCTGCTCTCCTTCACTCGTTTCGATTTCCGTCATGGTTCCAAAACGACGTTGGTTATTATCCACTTCTTTCTCCACTTCATCAGCTGGCACCGTAATGTTGTACCGTGTAACCTTGTCTTTATCAGAAATGTTGAAATCGAATTTGGGAGCTAAACCAAGATCAAACTTGAACACGAAGTTTTCCGGATTGTCGAAATCCATTTCTTCCTGCTCTTCTTCTGAAGCCAACGGCTGACCTAAGACATCAATTTTGTTGTCTTCCAAATGTTTGAACAATGTTGCGCTAGCCAGTTTGTTGATTTCGTCTACCAACATGGCCTTACCTACCATTTTCTTAATCACGCCCATTGGTGCCTTTCCAGGACGGAAGCCCGGCACAGATGCTTTACCTCTATACTTCTTCAGTTCTGCATCTACTTTTGGCTGATAATCCTCTGGATTTAATTCAATAGTCAGCAATGCATTTAAAGCATCTTTTTCTTCAAATGTTACGTTCACGATGTAATGAAATTGTTATTGTTGAATTGGGTTAAGAAAAAAAAGTGCGGGTGAAAGGACTCGAACCTTCACGCGGTTAAGCACTAGATCCTAAGTCTAGCGTGTCTACCA
>DIYD01000335.1 GCA_002428905.1 Bacteroidetes bacterium UBA6063
GTGAAAGTTTTTATCCAGCTTAAGCACGCTCTTGAATACCCGGGCTTTTTGTTTTACGGCCTGTTTGGATATTTCGAAGTTATCTTCCCAAACAATGTCGTTTTCCTGTGCGTAATTCTGATTGAAATCTTCGAACGATTGGATAACTCCCGGATCCTGAAAAACCTCGCCAGCAAAGGTGTTTTGGTCAAAGGTTTCGTTGTTTTTAAAATAGTCGATCGAACGATTAAGCAAGTCGATTTGATCTGCCTTTTCAACTTCGAACTGGTCGGGCAATTCCTGAGCGATAAAGTTCTTGCAAGCCGACATCACATTCTGGGTATTAAAAAACACATCACGACGTGGTTTAACCCGCAGGAACTCCTCCTTCCAATACTGGGCCTCCTGCCCTTTGTTGGTATTATCTACGATGGCTACCTGATAACCCGATTCCTCATCGGTACTAAAGATCAGACAGCCTTTGTCTAACTTCTGAACGTTGACCCCTTTTTCGGGCTCTAACTCATAGTTTTTGCCTTGTTGCAGCACTTTGATGTATGTATCCTTCTCCTCCGATTTGAACAAACCAATAGCGTCTACCTGTTCACCATGCACATATACGTCTCTTATAAAAGCGACATAGAGCTCACCGCGTTTGATGTTGGGATGGTCGCTCGACTGATAGAGGTGTCTGGCAATCTTAGCAGATTGCTTCTGAAGGTCTTCAGGATTTTCAAAGATTAGTCGCGCATATGCAAATATCTCATTGAGGTTGACATCCGATTCATGGCTAAAATTGAATAGCTCTTCCGACTTAAACGAATGAAAAAAATACGTGGTTAAAGCCGTATCGATTCGGGTGTCTCTCGCCAACGGCATTTCTGAAATTTCCACACCTTCATCGTTCATTTTACTACCAATGGCGTGTATATACACGTCTACAATCGAAATATCTTCAGTGTTCAACATGGGCTCAAAATCTTTGCGCACAAATGTACTTACATCGCCCTATGTTTGAATATTATAGATCGGATATTTGATTTGATCGTTAACCACATACTTTTGCCAAAATAATTTTGAATTGTATACGTACTATTTGATATGAACTTTGTTTACCCTGGTTTTCTTTGGGCGTTGACGCTTTTGGCCATCCCCATTATTATTCACCTCTTTCATTTCAGGCGATATCGAAAAGTACTTTTCCCTAATGTGCGGTTTTTACAAAACGTACAGAAGGAAACCCAATCGGTTAAAAAAGTTCGAAACATTTTGGTATTACTAGCGCGTCTGCTGGCCATTACTTTCTTAGTGCTTGCGTTTGCACAACCTTACATTCCAACCAAAAATGCCACAAAATCATCCAATGTTTCGGCACTTTATATCGACAATTCGTTCAGCATGGATTTAGAAGGTGAAGAAGGTCCACTGATCGAAGAAGCCAAGGAAAAAGCTCGACAACTGGTTAAGGCACACCCGCCTTCCGATCGATTTATTATCCACTCGACCAGCAGCACATCAACCAGCATGTTAAACCAGGAAGATGCGATTGCCAAGATTGACGAAATAGAAGTGGGTAAAACCTCAAAAACCTGGAACAACATCTTACCTGCGGTATCCAGTGCATTGAACAACAATGGAATTGGAAATCACCATATTTACGCATTTTCAGACTTCCAAAAGACCGTTGACACGGACTGGGATGAGCACAAACTTGACTCGAACAGTAGGTTGTCCCTTGTTCAGATGTCGTATAACGAATCGTCAAATATCACCATTGACACCGCCTGGCTGGAAGACGTGGTCATTCATTTAGATGAGTCTACCACCATGAAGGTTAAGTTAACCAATCACAGCAGCGCCCGAATTGAATCGTTGTCTCTCGCTTTATTGATTAACGGCGAACCTAAAGGTGTTTCCAGCGTAGACATTGACCCATACAGCTCACAAACTGTTGAACTTGGTTTTTCCTTAGCGAAAGGCGGCTGGCAGGATGCTCAGTTATCGATAGAAGACGCGCCAATTACCTTTGACGACAGCTACTATTTGAGCTTCAATATTAAACCTTCGATTAATGTAGTTCTTGCAAATGGTGCAGAGCCGAACCGATTTCTATCTGCGCTTTTCTCTTCAGACACCTATTTCAAGACCCAGGAATTTAATCAGGGCAATATTGATCTATCTGCCATTTCCGAAGCGGATCTCGTGATCATTAATGCGTTTAATGATATCAGTACAGGCTTAACATCGCAATTGAAAAACTATGTTTCAAGTGGTGGTAATGTGCTTATTATTCCAAAGGCAGACGCCAATTCGGGTTACCTTGAATTCGCGTGTAAAGGCCTTGGACTACCTTCATTTGGCGCTCTGGTCGAGCAAGAGGTTTCCGTGGGTAAAATTGACCTCGAACACCCATTATTCGAACGCGTATTCAATAAGATTCCGAAAAACCCGGATTACCCAAAGGCAAACAAGTACTATCGTCTTAATGGCGAAAACCTGGCCTATTACCCATTGCTTACGTTCGAAAACCAGGATGTATTTCTCACCAATGTCAAGTTTAGCACAGGTAATGTATTCCAATTGGCATCACCTTTAAATACCGAATGGAACAATTTTCCGGAGCACGGATTATTTGTGCCGATTTTACTTAAAATGGCAATGAGCAGATCGGTGGATTTTCCAGTGAGTTATACTATTGGGAACTCCAACTTATTCAAGACAATTCCTAATGCGCGCGAATATGTTAGTGATCTTCGTTTAGTCCATGACAATCGCGAATGGATTCCTGTAGTGCTCTCCAGTCCTACTTCACCCCTTATTGATGCGGGTTATGAAGAAATTGATGCGGGCAATCTCATCCTAAAAAGTGGAGACTCGGTATTGCAACGTGTCTCGTTCAATTATGATCGGAATGAGTCTTCACATACCTACTTCTCGAAGGAAGAGATCGAAGCGCAAATGCCTGATGTGGTGTTGGATGAAGTACTTAATCCCGCAGCCTATGTAAAAGAAACGATTTCGGAAATACGTTTCGGCCGACGCTTTTGGAAATGGTGCATCATTCTTGCATTGATTTTTATAGCAATTGAAATACTTTTGTTGAGATTTTGGCCTAAACAACGGCAAACATCGGTTTAATAGCACTCTTTTGTCAGCAAACTCAATACGCATAGAGCGAGGAATCTTAATAGCCCCAGGCAGCAATTTTCATCGTAAAACCATTGATATCTTTATTGAAAACGGAAGAATAGCGGACATATCCGAAACTCCGATTTCGCGAGAGGCAGAAGTAGTTGTTTCCGCCAAATCCAGACACATCATGCCTGGCATGTTTGACCTACGCTGTCAGCTTAAAGACCCGGGCTTAGAGCATCAGGAAACATTGGAAACAGGGGCTGCTGCGGCTGCGTTTAGTGGCTTCACCGGATTGGCGGTTCAACCTACTACAGAACCGGTTACGCAAACCAAATCGCAGGTAGACTACATCATTCAGAAAGCCAAAAACACACTGGTTGACTTATACCCAATTGGCGCAACGACGTTAGATCTGAACACAGAGGATATCTCCGAAATGTATGATATGCGGGCGGCTGGCGCGGTGGGTTTCAGTAATGGCGACAAAGCATATCCTTCTTCTGGGGTGTTGATGCGTGCGTTACTGTATACCAAAGAATTCGGTGGACTTGTTATGAGTCATGCAATTGATGAAGGTTTGATGCCGAAATCTTCTATAAATGAAAGTCCAACAACCATCCATACAGGGTTGAAGCAACAGCCTAAATTGGCTGAAACAAGTCAGATCAAACGCGAAATCGACATTGCAGCATACACGAGGTGTCATATTCATTTTTCGCACATATCGAGTGCGGAAAGTGTTAAAATCATTCGTGAAGCAAAAAAAGCAGGCGTCTCCGTATCGTGTGATGTAAGCATCTGGCATCTGATTTATACCGACGATGCGGTATTAGACTACGACACCAATTTTAAGGTGTCTCCTCCTTTTCGAACTGAGGAAGACCGACAGGGCTTACTCGCCGGGATTAAAGACGGTACAATCAATGCAATTGTTTCGGATCACAACCCACAGAACATTGAGAACAAACGCGTAGAATTTGATTACGCAGCCAATGGAATAAACGGATTACAAAGCTTTTATGCGGTCTACGCAACACATTTGAGTGAGGAAATTCCATTGGATAGGTGGGTAGAGTTAACATCGTTCAACCCGAGAGAACTGCTCAACCTGGCCAAACCCGATTTTACCATTGGTGCAGAAGCCAATTTGTGGATTGCAGACGCTGAGACAACATGGACGTTAAACAAAACGAACAATCGTTCTAAATCAGAAAACAATCCGGTGTTTGGCAACGAAGTACAGGGAAAATGCATCTTTGTCGTAAACGGGAACAAATCAGAACATTACGAATCCTAAACGGATTATGAAAGATATATCAATTGTTATACCTCTGCTCAACGAAGAAGAATCGATTCAAGAACTGAATCAATGGATTCATACAACACTTAATCCAACGGATTACAGTTTTGAGGTGTTATACATTGATGATGGTAGTACCGATCGTTCTTGGG
The DNA here is from genome assembly GCA_002428905.1 of Bacteroidetes bacterium UBA6063. Lineage (GTDB taxonomy): Bacteria > Bacteroidota > Bacteroidia > NS11-12g > UBA9320 > UBA987. The sequence goes on from DIYD01000335.1 coordinate 4,567, forward strand.
AGATAATAACACAAATGCAAGCTGAATTCAGCAGTGTTAAAGGACTGCGTTTTCGTAGGAATTACGGCAAATCAGCTGCTTTAAATGAAGGCTTCAAGTATGTTGACGGCCATGTGGTCATAACCATGGATGCCGACATGCAGGATTCTCCAGAGGAAATTCCTGAATTGTATAGCATGATCGTGAACGATGGTTACGATTTGGTTTCGGGCTGGAAGAAGAAAAGATACGATCCACTCTCCAAAACCATCCCTACAAAGCTCTACAACTATGTAACCAGCAAAATGTCTGGTGTGCACCTGCACGATATGAATTGTGGCTTAAAGGCCTACAACATTGATGTGGTTCAGAATATCGAAGTGTACGGCGAAATGCACCGTTACATTCCCGTGATTGCTAAATGGGCTGGCTTTGATAACATTGGAGAAAAAGTGGTTCAACATCAGGCGCGTAAGTATGGCAGCACGAAATTCGGCTTGTCCAGATTCATTTACGGCCCATTGGATTTACTTTCCATCATGTTTGTGGGCAAGTTTGGCAAACGACCAATGCACCTTTTCGGGGCGTTGGGTGGCTT
>DIYD01000009.1 GCA_002428905.1 Bacteroidetes bacterium UBA6063
TCAAACTTCGCTGAAGACATACAACTCCTAAAAATAGTACATTTATAACCACATTCAACATTATGAACTTCAAACCCATACTTTTTCTGATCGTATTTCTTTCTTCAGCTTTTAGCGTTTTTGCTCAAGAACGTTCCAGAGATTTCAACAGCTCTGATGATTACATTGGAATACCGCATCAGGATTTCACAGATGTTACCGAGTTTACAGTGGAGGCTTGGGTAAATGCGGATAGATTTACTTTAACTTCTCATAATATTATTCGGGAAGATGCAACCGGTGAGCCGGCTGTATATTTATTGGCCGTGAAAGGTGGCGGCACCAATGTTACTTTTGGTGTGAACACTGTGAACGGTTATATCGAACTTGAGGTTCCAATAGTTGCATCAGACTTTTTAGAGAAGTGGAATCATATCGCCGGTGTTTATAACGGCAAAGAAGTGATACTTTATATCAACGGAGACAGTATGTCTGCAATACCTCAATCAGGAGGAATGGAAGGTAAAGACGTTCTTGTGCATAGAATTGGAGAGAAAGCAAATTCCGAAAACTTTGATGGGAAAATTGACGAAGTACGAATCTGGAAAACTGTGCGATCTAAAGAGGAAATCAGTGCTTATAAAGATTGTACCTTGAAAGGCCCGGAATCCGGATTGTTAGCGGTTTACAATATGAATGACACTTCAAGTACGGAATGCCCGGATGCAAGCGGTAATGGATATCACGGCTGGGTTGTGGAGGTAGGAAATGGCACTTCTCAAATAACAAAAATCTGCGGCCTGTCTGGTATCGCAGATGTGGCTTCTATCCAGGTTGCTATTTACCCCAATCCGGCATCCAATGTTATTCATATTCGGTCCGATGAGCTTGTTTTGGACAGGGGTAAATTTTTGATATACAACGATTTAGGTCAAGTAGTCTATGCAGGCACAGTTAAAGGTGAGGTTGACATAAATCATCTCCGTTCAGGTGTCTATGTCGCACAAATAAGTGGAGAATTTGGTTCCATTAACAAGCGCTTCATTAAGGATTGAGAGAACCGATTTCTATCAAATTAGTTTCTGAAATGTCGCTGCACAGCGAACGTTATCATTAATATCATTAGAAAGAATCAAATTCATGATTCTCGGCCTGCCTGGTTTGCCACCTTTGAATAACTGGGAGTTTAGTTCAGGGTGTAAATCTTATGAATTTTGATTCAAATAAGATGAATGAGAGCGAATTCTGAGGGGAATTTTGGTTTATCAATTCTTAAACGGCGCCCAAATATGTATCTTTACGAACCTTGTAGTATCGATATGAAAAAAAGTATTCAAAACTCCGTATTAACTTTCTTCGTCCTTTTTGCCGCGCTTTTTTCGCTGATAATTGCGGCTCCATCTTGTGGAGATTTAGAGGAGCCAACTATAACAGAGGAACAAGATTTAGACCTTGTGATCAATGGTTATGCAACCGATAAGATCAGTCATACTCACGTGAAAGGTAGTGACCCCTGTCCACAAAATGTTAAAGATAAAATTAAGGTGTTTTGTTACAAAACTCAGGAACAAACGAATTGTTCTGCTGATTCTGTGGTGATAACTAATCCCTCGCCGGGACTGACAGCCACCATAAATGGTCAGTCATTTACCACGTTTGGTGCTCCTTCAGAAAGCAGAGACATAGATGTAACCTTTACCTGTGCAATAGCTGAATCCTTTAAACACACATATACCTTAGTGTTTTATAAAGACGGAGTTAAGGTAGATGAAGAGAATGTGGTCGTAGATGTTACCGTAAAATAGCACATGTTGGCTATACTTTTTTGGATGCTGACCTTCGAAACAGAGCTGAGTCTTCTGAATTAATCCAGTTTCTGATGGACCAGAAAGGTTTAAGACTAGGGCGTTTTCTCAAGGAGGTTTCACGTATTGTACCAGGAACCTGACATTTACATTAACAGTCCGGCTAAACGGATCAACTGCAGTTCTGCAATTTTAGCGTTAAACCTGGCATTGGTCAGGTTGAGCCTGGTTTGCATCAGATTGAGTTGGGACTGACGAAAGTCTAATGATGTTATCTGCCCAAGTCGGAAGAGTTCCTTTGATTTGGAGAAGTTCTCCTGACTGACCTCCATATTGCCCTGCTCCGTAGAAATAATAGCTATTTGAGTTTGATATTCCAGCCAAAAAGCAGACAACTGATTCTCTAATGCCAATCTGGTTTTCTTTTCCGTAATTGACTGTTGTTCCAGACTCAGTTTGCTGTTTTGAAGCTGAACCCATTTTCTACCTCCATTAAAGATATCCCAGGATAGGGTTATACTAGAATTCAGACCAGCGCTTTGTTGGTTCTGAAAGAAACCAACCCGGCCATTGTCACTATAGTTAATGCCGTACGAAACGGCCGTTGAAATACTTGGTGTCCAGGAAGCTTTGTTAATATCTAGCTCATACGAGCTTAACTCCTTGTTTGCTTGAACCTGCTGAATCTGAACATTGTTGACCATCGTTTGAGATCGGAGTTCTTCTATGTTCAACCCATCAACGAACTGGACAGTAGGCTCAACCGTGAAAGATGTGGCAATGGCTCTGCCTAATAATAGGTTCAGACCTTGCTTCGCAGCAAGCAAATTGCTTTCTGCCTGAATCAAATTCATACTATCTGCATTAGCGTCTACGCGAGCGTTTAAAACATCGAGACTGTTCTTTTGTCCGTATTTCTGTTGGGCCACAACACGAAGCAACCGATCTGAGGAAATCTGAACAGCTTCCATAAGTATAATACGTTGTTCCTGGCTTCGTGCAATGTTGAAATATGCCGTGTAAACATCAATCAGGGTAGTTTCAATTTGAAGACGTTTTTGAACGGAAGCAAGCTGGTATTGTCGCTTGAGTTTTCCATACTGAAACTTACGTGCTCCACCATTAAAGAGTAGATAGTTGATGCCTATGGAACTACCAAAGCTCTGTATTTCGGCTCCGTTTATGTTGTTTTCCACGCCTTGTTGCGTGGTAAACGTCGTATTGGTGTTTGAATAATTAGCGTTCCCATTTGCTGTTACATTGGGTAGAAACCCCGAATTATAGATTGAGGTATTGTTCTTAGCTATGTGTTCAGCTGTTTCAACCAGTTTAATATCAAAGTTGTTTTCCAATGCAATAGCCACAGCATCTTCAGCCGTCATTGGCTCTTGAGCCGATGCACCGCACCAGAAGCACAATATCAGTAGGCCCGTAATAATATTAGTCTTCATGTTCTGCTATTTGTTCTTTAACTGCTCGTTCTACAGACTCCCGTGATGGTTTGACTTCTTTCCAGAAGGCCCAGTTATTGGTGTCGTAGAACCACTTAATATTTACTTTTATGGTATTGATGGTTGATAGAAATACAGGTAGTAATAGTAGAGTTAGTACAGTGGCTATAATGATTCCATAAACGATGGAAATAGCCATCGGGATCAAAAATTGCGCCTGAAGGCTTTTCTCAAAAAGTAATGGAGTAAGTCCAGCGACAGTGGTAATGGTGGTCAAGAATATGGCCCTAAACCTGGATTTACATGCCTGAATCAAAGCTTCTTCAAACTTCATCCCGTTTTTCAGGTTTCCATTGAACTTGCTGATTAACACAAGTCCATCATTAACCATGATGCCAACGAGAGCAATTATTCCCAGACCCGACAAAATGTTGATCGAAAAACCATGCAACCAGTGGCCCCAGCCGACTCCAATTAAACTGAAGGGCACCAGGAATATCAACACAAAGGGCTGGCTATAACTTCTAAAGGTAAATGCAATAACAACATATATGAGGATTAGAATAACCCAGCCCGTGGGATTTAAAGATTTCTGGGTTTTAATGGCTTCTCTATTTTGCCCTTCGTATAAGGGAGTTACCGAAGGATACTTTTCCAGTATTGATGGCATAATCTTCGTTTTGACATTGTCCATATAGTCCGTGGCGCTAGCTTTAGGATTTACCAGACCTGCCTTAACCTGAATTTCTCGCATCCCTTCAAGGTGATTGATGGATATTTCTCCGCGCGTAATAGAATAGTCGGCGATTTCCGAAAACGGAATGCGTTCTCCAGAGGGTGAGACCAACTGCATGTTGTCCAAATTAGATATGGATTTTCTCTCGGCAGCAGCATACCGAACCCATACCTTGATTTCATCCTCTCCGCGCTGGAACCGTTGCGCCTGTGCACCAAAAAATGCACTTCGAACTTGCCCCATGACATCGTTAAGTGTAAAGCCAAGAAGGTAGGCATTGGGCTTAAGCGTTATGTTGATTTCTTTGATACCCTGAGGGTCATTATCGGTAATATCCTTTACACCTGATATTTCTGACAACTCATGTTTTAAAGCCTCCTTTGCTGCTTTCAGTTCTTGTATGTTATTTCCTAGTAGTGATACAGCGATTGGGCTTCCTCCAAATACTGCTCCTGAACCAAAAATCAGACTCTCAGCCCCAATAATCTCATCCGCGGTGTCTTGTATGGCATTCGTGAGCACCGGTGCTGAGAAGTCACGTAACTCACCTTGTAACAGGTTTACCGTTAGCGTAGCTCTGGACGACCCTGGTCCAATGGTCTTAATAATGTTGAGCACGACCGAGTCTCTTCCGCTTTGTAATGCTCCGTACTTCTTGTTTACTTTCCAGATGCTGGATTCGAGATTGCTGATAAGCGAGTCCGTGACCTGTTCATTGGTTCCTTGTGGCATGTACAGGCTGATCTGAATTCGATCACTCGCAATTTGAGGAAAGAACGTGGTCCGTATAATACCACCTGCGATGCCCCCAAAAGTGATAATCAGGAGGCCTAATAAAATGGAGAATCCCATGATTTTATACCGCATAAAGAAGTTAAGCACCGGGCTATAGAGACGATCGCGCAGAAAATTCATGAACTTCTCGGCCCAGATATTGAGTGTATAGGGCCTGGTTTCCGATTTAAGGGTTTTGGAGTGACTTATGTGGGAGGGCAGTATGATCAATGCCTCAATCAAAGACACACCAAGTGTAAGCAGAACAATGACCGAAACTTCTCCAAAAAATTCACCTATCCGCCCATCCAGAAATAAGAAGGTGCCAAACGCAAGCATGGTCGTTAAAATTGCTGAAATAATGGGTGGTATAACCTCAAGTGTTCCATCAATGGCCGCCTGAATTGGGGATTTGCCCAGTTCGTAGTGCGAATAGATGTTTTCAGCTATAACAATTCCATCATCAACCAAAATTCCGATCACAATGATCATAGCAAACAGAGATAATACGTTGATGGTAACACCAAATTGACCGGCTATTGCGGACATACCCAGAAACGAAATGGGCAAACCAAAGGCCACCCAAAGTGCAATTCGAGGTTTAAGGAAAAGCGACAAAATCAGCAGAACCAGTATGATGCCCTGGCCCGCATTCTTCATAAGCAAGTCAGTACGTTGAGTAAGGGTAATAGACGAATCGGATGTAACGTTCAGAGTTACATCTCCAGAGGTGGCGTTATAGGTCTGGATATAGTCTTTAACCTTTTCCGCACTTGAAATTAGATCCTCACTATTGGTATTCTGCACGGTTACACTCACCGATTGGTTGCCGTTGAAATATGAGGCATTTGGGTTTTCGTTAAACCGATCAGACAGTACGGCAATTTCCTTAAGAAGAACTTTGTTCCCATTTGCATCTGATTTCACCACAAGATTTTCAAGGTCTTTGGCATAGTATCCCCGATTTCTTGCTCTGATGAGATACTCCTCGTCAACAGTCTTGATGGAGCCGCCTGTTGTTATTAAACTGTTGCGTGATACAGCGTTGACGACCTGTTGAAAGCTTAGATTGTAGGCCCTTAAGGTTGTTTCACTAATCGCGATTTCTATTTCCTCTTCGGAGAAACCTGATATGTTCACCTGAGAAATCCCATCTAAACGCAAAAGGTCTTTTTCTATGAGTTGAGCTTTTTGCTTTAGAACGTGTAACGGAATACCAGAACCACTTATAGCGAAGCTTATCGTTTCGCGAATGGCCTCCTTCTTGGCAATTACGGGTGGTTCCATAGCGATTGGAAAGCTTGGCACCTTGTCTACTGCATTTTTGACATCGGCAAGTATTATGTCTGTATCAAACCCCTTGAGAGTCTCGATGGTTATTACAGCTGAGTTTTCAGATGAAGTGGATGTGACCCTGTCGATACCTAAGATGCCCTTAAGGTTATCTTCAATCTTAAGTACCACACCTTCCTCCATCTCTTGAGGCGAGGCGCCCGGATAGGTAAGATTGATTGTGATTGTCCTCGATTCAGATAGAGGGAAAAAAGAAGAGGTAAGGCCTCTAAATCCGAAATATCCGAAAAATATGAATCCAATAACCAGTATGTTTACGGCTATTGGGTACTTGATAAAATACGTGATTACTTTCTTCATACCACCCTAGTTCCGAATCGTTACCTTCATGCCGTCATATCCCCCAGGAACAAGCATCGTGACAAGCTTGTCTCCATTTTTCAGCCCTTTAACCACGACACTTTCTTCATAGGAGTGAACAATAGAAATTGGTACGCGTTGAAGCCGCTCGCCTTTCACAAGAAATACATGATTTTGATCTATAATGAGATTCCGAGGTACCTCTAAGATGTCGTTTACGGTCATAGCCTCGACGTTCGCTTCTAAATATTCCCCTTCCATAAGTTGAGAGGCACGGATTTCAACAAATACCTTTACGGTTTGAGTGGCTCGGTCCACTTGCGCATTAATTCGACTCACGATGCCCTGTAAATCTCTAGAGTCCGATAGGGTCCGGAGTTCCACTTTCTTGCCCGGCCGAAGGAATTCAACCAATCCGGCATTGACGTTAAGCTCGAGCTCATACACACCTGGCCGAACAAATTCACCCAACTTTTGCCCAGGAGAGACAAGAGTGCCCGGTGTTAAATCTGTATTAACTAGTATCCCAGTAAACGGTGCTATTATCTTATACTTTGCTAACCGAGTCTCCAGGTTTCTGATCGAGTAGAAGTTGGTGTATACATTCTTCATTGTCAGGTAATTGGACAAGGCCTCTTCTTTGACGTCAGGAAGCTCCGGCAGATTAGAATTGGCAGTGATCGAGGAAACATAACGCTGCCAGGTTAGGAATTGAGTTGGATAGTCAAATTTGATGTCAGCGAGGAGCGAGGTCACTAAGCTTTTGTACGCCACTCGTTGAGACTTTACGGATGAGACGAACTCTTCGTTGTTAATTTGAATCAAGGTTTGCCCCTTCTGGTATTTTGATCCTGCTCTGAAAGATTCCCCTGAAGTCTCAAATACACCCTGAACCTCGGCATAAAGAACAATACGGGTTTTTGCGATGACCGACCCGGTACTCCGGATTTCAATCGGTTGGCTGGTGTTCTTAACGGCTTTAACAGTAACCGATGGAATACGGTTGCCTGAGTTTCGCTGTGGTTGACGTTTACTCCCAGACATCTTGGAAAACAGGAGAAACGATAGTGCTAGAATTATTACGGACCCTACTACGGATAGAATTGTTTTTCTCATTATACTTTATTGACAGAATGAAGCATCGGCATCATCCACATTTTGTTGTATTTTCTTTAAAATTTTGATGGTTTGATCGATTTCTTCATCGGTAAGGCCCTTCTCGATAAGCTTAGCCATGGCCCTGAAGTGCGGGGTCGCTTGGTTGACAACAGATCGACCTTTTTCTGTAAGGTAGAGACAATTTGCGCGTTTGTCTGTCTTTGAAGTCTTTTTCTGGATAAACCCTTTTCGAATGACAGTGTCGACCATGCGGGTAAGTGAAGACTTATTCCGTTTGACGAACCATGCCAACTCATTCTGATTTATTCCCTCGTTCTGCTCAATTTTTTTGAGAATTACGAATTGCATCCGGCTTAAGTCAATCCCTTGACTTTCAAGAATGTCTTCGATTCTATGGTCAATCAATTTCATGGTTCGACCGATCCAGGGTCCTAAAGAATCTTTAAAATCAAATGTTTCATTGACGTTCACGGGGCAAAGGTTAAAAAGTATAGTTGCATATGCAACTATATGGTGACAAATTTGATTTCTGTTGTATTAATTGTTGAATAAAGCCGTTGGGTGTTTTTTATCGTGGTTCGAAGCAATTGTGTTCTGTCATCCTCAATCCTCGTTAGTTACAGGTGAGTATTTTGCTAATTTAGGTGCAAATTGAACGGTAGATGCTAGGTCGTCGTTGGCCAATTCTGTAACTTTTTCGAGCATTCTGGTCAACGCATATTGATCTGGATTGCCTCTTTATCTATACTCAACAATTAAACAAAGAAACTATGTCAACACAAAGCCAAAGTCGCGGAATTGCACGCAAAATCAATGACGCAGACAAAACAACCGCTCGCCCTGCGGTATGTAACTTCAACGGAGATCTGTATGTCTTCTGGCAATCTGAAA
>DIYD01000010.1 GCA_002428905.1 Bacteroidetes bacterium UBA6063
GCACCAGATATACCTTCCGACCTTGTTTTACCTTAAAACCAGCTTCCGGATTCTGATCGATTATTGCGAGTAACGGAACTCCATCACGATATACCGTATCGGTTATTTCGTAATCAAAACCACCATCCTCCAGGGTTCTAACTGCTTTATCAATGCGCATTCCTTCGATTTGAGGAACCTGCACCAATGGGTCACCATGGCCCGTATAAAAATGGATAATCAGCAAGGTCGCTCCAACCAATAGGCCAAGAACTAACCCCATCAATATCAATGTTTTAACAAGTTTTTTCATGTTACACACGTTGCTCTAACCGTTGTTTACCAAAGGTTAGAATTTCATCAATAAAGTCAAATGGTTTGTATTCGTTTATTGCTGCCTGATGGTAAATACAGGTAGCCGGTGTCATACCAGGTAGCGAGTTGATCTCAATGATAATCACATCGACTTTTCCATCTTCAAATATGCGCACAAAGGCATCAATTCTACAATATCCTTCTACCTTTAAGAACTGAGCTACTTCGCCCAACACCTTACGCACTTCCGTTGAAACCCGGTTCTGTTCATTGGGATCCGTGGCAAATCGGGCTGGTGTAATATTCTGCCCCTCTCCTGCCAGAAATTTTTCAGCCAGTGAAAGGATTTCGCCTTCTGCCAGCGCTTCCGAAGGCTCAAACACCTCGTACATCAATTGGCCGTTGACGTATTTCGTTAGTAAACCGCCCGTGATTTCCAGGAAGTGTGTCGCTCCTTTCTGATCTATGAAGTTCTCCAGCAGGAAATAATCCTTACGTGGGAACTCTTCCTTCTCTCCAATCGAAAGCTTTTCACGCAGTCCTGCATCGATTAATTCCTGTTCTCGAAATGTGATTTCGGCATACGTGATGACGTCTTCCACAGATGTTAGTTTTTTCACGGCACTGCTGCACCCTTCATCCGACGGTTTAGCAATGAGCGGGAACTCCATCGCTTCTATACTTACAAGGACTTCTTTACGATTTAAATCCCAGTCTTGTCTGCGTATCAGATTACCATCTGCCACTAAAAAACCGGCTTGTCGCAGTAGATTGTTGGTTTTAAACTTATCGATGGTAGTGGATGAACTCTCCACACCACTGCCATTGTACGGCATGTTCCGCTTATCCAGTTCCCGTTGTATCGCACCATCTTCACCTGGTCGCCCATGCAGTGCAATGAATACTTCGTCGCACATCTTTGCGAGCATGTCGTAGTCAATTTCTTGCGGAATAAAGACAGGTGGCACTTCTGTATAGCGAGAAGTTACACCATTTGCCTCTTCAATAATACTGGCTATAATTTGCGCCTGACTGAAATTCTCCAGCTTGTGTTTGATATCATCGGCATTGTCTTTCAGCATTATATTCACCGGCATCTCAAACAACCTATGGTGCTCATTATCTCCTGTTAAGAATATAGGTATAGGTTGATATTTTGCAGACGACGCCAGTTTCTCATAAATGTTCCGACCACTCTCCACAGAGATATGTCTCTCGGTTGAATATCCGCCCATAACTACGGCTACGCGTATTCGTTCCTTGCTGGTAGATCCTTTACTATCCAAGCTGCTATCTAACTGTTGCAGCAGCACTTCGGATTGTACAAAAGAAGGAACGGTGTTAATGCGGTCGTTTAAAGACGTGCGAATAATGTACGTAAGGAATTGGCTCGGATTTAATCCGATCTCGGCCGCTTGATGAAAAAAGAACGAAGACGGCATCATACCCGATGTTGTATTCGGATCATTCAGCAGAATTCTGCCTTCTTCGGTGTAAAAGCCATCTATTCTGGCATAAACGTCAAAGCCCACGTATTCAAATAGTTCGCAACACGCAGTTCGGATGCGTTCAATCTCAGAAGTTTCAAGAGAAATAGGTGTTATCTTGCGCGACAAACCTGGCAAGTATTTCGATTTGTAATCGAAAAATCGAGTTGACTTTGCGATCTCCGTAGGTGGCAAAGCCAATGCTTGTCCGTTCTCATCCTTAATCACAATACAACTAAACTCCCGACCTTCAATGAACTCCTCTACAATAACCTCTACCTCCCCGCGGACGGCTTTCAGTTCGATTTCATCCATGGTTGTGAACAGATTGTTAATCCGTCTTAAGGCGTCTTCCGGATGATGTACTATTTCATTGTTGATCAATAGCGGAAAGCCAAGGGAACTTCGAACGTCCGCCAACTCCCGAACCTGGCCCACTTGCGATTGAGACAACCAATCCTCCTTATTCAGTTTTAGCGTAAAGAAACTGTTCTCCATGGCTTCATAAAACCTGGATTCGTTATCGTCTTTCAGCACAGTTACCCCAATCGAAGAGCCCTGATTTGCCGATTTAACCACCGCCGGAAAACCAATTGCATTCGTGACCTCCTGGTAAAGCACGTCTCGGCCAGACTGCCAGTCTTTTCGTTTGATGGTAACGTAATTTGGTTCGTCAAACCCTGCCTTAGACAGCCACTTCTTTTGGATGGCTTTGTTCATGCCAGCTGCAGATGCAAGGATTCCACTTCCCGAGTATGGGATATTATACCATTCTAGCAGACCTTGAATGTTTCCATCTTCTCCACGTTCCCCGTGAAGAGCCAGAAAAGCAACGTCTATATGTTGTGAAAGCTCATCCGGTTGGAGCACCTCTCCTACCTCGGCCAACATGTGTTTGCGTTGAGACGACGTTAGGTCGATACTTTCGGAATAGATCTGAAATGCGTTCGGGCTTTCAGGTAAATGGCTCACGGGCGGATAAAAATCCCGAATGGATCCGCGATAGATAAACTGCCACTTCAAGAGCACCAGATTACCAAACTCATCTACAAATATGGGTACTGCATCGAACAGCTCTTTGTCTAAATTATCGTACACCGTACGTCCACCAGCAAACGACACTTCTCGTTCGCGTGAACTTCCACCAAAGAAAATACCTACTCTAATTCGATTATTCACTAGTCTTAAAAAAATCGCCCTAACTCGTATTATGAACGCAGAAACCAACAAAAACGCTCATGGTTTCGTCGTTTTTTCCGTTCCGATCGTACGGTATGCCGAATTTAGTTAAAATTGCACCTTCCAATCGTGGAACAATAATTGACTTCTGTACGAATAAAAACAAGAAATGAAGAATATAGTTATCGCCATTGCATTAACCCTTTGTTCAATCGGTGCTTTTGCCGGAATAAAAGACAGTACACAAAAAAACAACACCACACTTCCTCAGGTTACGTTAAAGAATAGCGAGGGAGACAATGTTAATGTTGCGGATTACGGTACGAATGGCAAAATAACCATCATCTCATTCTGGGCTACCTGGTGCAAACCTTGTATTAAAGAGCTTAGAAACATCAATGAAGTATTGGAAGACTGGGAAGATGAATACGATGTAGAATTGGTAGCAGTATCTGTTGATGATAGCAGAAACTCGGCACGAGTTAAACCGTTTGCCGATGGTCAGGGATGGGATTTCGACATCTTATTGGATCCGAACGGTGAACTTCAACGCCCCTTAAACGTCACCAACCCTCCTGTAACTTTCCTGATCGATCAAAACGGTAACATTGTATACACCCATACAGGTTATTTGGAAGGTGATGAGTTGGATTTGGAAGACGAAATCATCAAACTTCAGCAGAACTAAATAAGCCTTTACAGCTTGCGTATCGTATTGATTTGATTGTGCATATGCGTAAAATCACTACATTTGGTGATGCATAAACCCAATTTCTTTATGAATTTTGGGGCCAATATAGCAGTCAATCAAGTCGTAATGAAACCAGTTTTTCAACCCGTAAAAACGGAGAAGCAACCCCTCAAGGTTGATCCATATTACCGTTACCTTTTAATGATGAAGGCCAAACTTCGTCACAATCGTTGTAATGACATCAAGTGGAACCTTCCTTCCAGGTTAATGGATGACGTACTCCAGGAGATTGACATTAAACCATAACGTTTCCGGTTGACATCGATTGTATCAAAGGCATTATTGGTTCAGTATGTTTAAGTTAATCGTGTCGCACGCGTTGAGTTCATTTCCTGAGATGGCCATTTAGTTTAATGCGACTTAAGTCTGAAAACTATTATCGTTGATCAAGTTCCAGCATCGCATGCAGTATAATCTGCTCCATGTGGCGATTGAATTGTCCATGTTTAGATGGGCAAATCAGGAGTAGTTTGTCCTTGTTTTCAAGGATATATTCATACAGTCGATCAAATTCCACCAGGGTAATTGCGTTTATTTTGGCAACCAACTCTTGTAAGGTTGCCATACGTTCATCATGCACTTCCATGATCTGGTATGCCACTTGTCTTTGGTGAAACAACACACGTAACCGTTTAATCAGTATATGCGCTTCTGCCTGCTTTCTGAAATACCCATTTTCACTTGTACGCGTTGTAAAGCTCACTTCTTCGCCCAAACCAACTACGGTACAGACATATTGCTTGTTGGCCAAACGTTCCTCCTTGTAGCTAAAATGTATTTTCATCGACAATTACACCTATAAATCAAACGATTTATCGTTTGATTCGCCTTACTTCAATGGGTATAATTAGGCGTTCCAGCATCTTTGATCAAATCAAAAATGAATAACACTTATGTCTCAAACAGCTACGGTTACATTTCATACTCTACCCTTACGTGCCGTTTTAGAGCACAATAAAACGAATTATGCAGCACCAGTTGTATTTTGACTGGTTTCTAAATAATTTTAGGAAAGAATCGAAATTTCCAGAAGCAAATTTACGGAAATATCGTTTTAGAAACGACATTTAGTACCGGAAATTATTGTATGGCTGAAGAAACTATGTATGGTAACTCCAACGAATCAACTTTTCTATCTCGTCTTGACTTGTTTATTCACCAGGAATATGGAAGTCGTACGAAATTCTCAAAAGCCATCGGTATTCCAGCGTCTACGCTAAGCAGCTATTTTGCAAAGAAAAAGGCCAAACCAACACTCGACTTTTTCGAAAGTCTTGGCAACACCCACCCTGAGCTTGATCTCGGTTGGTTAATTACAGGAAGGCCTTCAAGTATTAATGGCCATATTCCCAACGGGCACGGAATGGTTCGCGAAGGTCAATCGGAATACAACGGACTTAGCGGGGCCATCCTAGATTTAACCGACGCCATTCAAAACGCCAATTTTGGGGAACTTACGGAGGCTATTCGCGATTTCACGAAAACCGAAAAATAATTCGTCTTCTCCACTACCTTTGCACTCAACATTTTTAACTCATGCGTAAATTATTTCCTATTGTGATGGTCATCTTAGTTATGGCATCATGCTCTAAAGAACAAACGCAGTCCAACATGGGCAGCTTTGGTGACACATCCTGGTCTACAGAAAATGCACTGAACGGAGAAGCTTTCCTGGCGGCATTAGATGGCAAAGACTCACTAGAAGCAACCGTTACAGGTGACATAACAGCTGCTTGCCAAACTAAAGGATGTTGGATGACGATGGATATGAACGGCACAGAAATGGTCGTTAAGTTCAAGGATTACGGATTTTTCGTACCTATGAATTCTGCGGGTCACAAAGCAACCATGAAAGGATGGGCTTATGTAGATACTATCTCAGTGAACGAACAGATCGAATTCGCAAAAGATGCGGAAAAGACGGAAGAAGAAATAGCTGCTATTAGCGAGCCACTGGTTAAACTAAGTTTCATGGCTGATGGCGTGGTTATTGAATAAAAAAGTCGTGCTTATCTCAAGCATACTTTTGGGTGTGGTAGCGTGCAAGCAGCCACCTAAAGCTGAGATGTACGAGGCTTCTGAATTGGCGGGTCTTATGCGTGAGATGGTGGAGTATTCCAAAGGTGTTAAAGCGCATATCGAACAAGGCACCGTAC
>DIYD01000014.1 GCA_002428905.1 Bacteroidetes bacterium UBA6063
ATTATGGCAGGCTTGATACCAGACATACCGAATACGCCGAACTGGAACAGTTGTATCAGGAACTGCAAGTCATAATCTCACAAACCAAGGGCAAATTGTTCGTGATTGATTTACACACTACGTCAAGTCCTACTATTCCGTTTATCGTAACCAATAAAACCGATTCTTCCATGAACTTCACACATCGTTTTCCGATGCCCGTGATCAGTGGTCTAACCGGTTTCTTAGATGGTACCTTGCTGTCCTACATAAACGATTTGGGCCACGTAGGGCTTGCGTATGAAGCTGGTCAGCACAAAAGCCACAAATCGATGATTAAACATGAAAGTTTTGCGTGGCTGTGTTTGCATTATACCGGTATATGCCCCGATTTGGATGAAGAATTCATCGACCATCATCACAATGTATTGCAAGAAGAGTTGGTAACGCGTACCAATAGTTTTAAGCTTATCAGTAGATATAAAATAAAGACGGATGAACAGTTCAAAATGAATCCTGGGTATGCCAACTTTCAAAAGATCTATGCAGGTGAAGAACTTGCTGAAAATCAAGATGGTGTGATTCAATCACCTTATGATGGTTATATATTTATGCCGTTGTATCAACCCCAGGGAGATGATGGTTTTTTTATCATTAAACCCGACGATAAGAATTAATTCATGGATCCACTTATTTACGTATTTGTACCCGTTTTCATTGCTATTATAGCCTCACGTACAATCACAGAACGTGCTAATAAACACCTGGATCAGGAGCAAAAAGCCGGGTTGGTTGACTTGTTCAGTGAAATGCGAACCCAGGGTGTATGGATTATCGTAGGATTGATTGTTGTATTCTTTGCCAATATGAAGTTTAAATTCATTCCGGCAAACATTGCACTGTCGGTATACTTTTTTGTACTGGTTGCCTATATGATTTTACTTGGAACACGCTCCAATAAGATTTTGCGTGAAAACAACTACCCCAGGGAATACATCAAAATGTACCTGCTGGCTTCAAGTATTCGCTTAGCTGGGATTTTGGCTATGGTAGCCGGCCTGATGTATTTTGGGTAACGGAGGGTTAACTGGCATCGTGCTGATGGGCCGCGAGCAACCATCGTTGGATTTCATCTGGATCTATAGATTCGACGGATACAAAGTCGTGAAAACCCACATGCTTGCGGTGATCCAATTTGAAGTATTGAGAGTCCAGCGTTAACGCGCTGGCGTGCGTTATTCCCATTCGAACACCATCGTACATCCGTTTTTTACCCCATTGTACAGCACCTGGCCATAGAAAACATATAGATTTTCGGCCGAAATAATAAGGCACATTATACGACAGCTTTTCGGTAACACCGGGTAACGTTTCAAGAATAAGCTCACGCAAAACCAGGGTAGTAAGGCGTTCATTTTCAGGCAACCATTCAACGCAATCCTGAACGCTCAAAAACTTGGGTGAATGCATAGGGTTTAACTGGCTTGCAAATCTTTCACTTCCAGGGCCTGAGCTAAATGCCTTTTCTCGTGGGTAACGATAATTTCGAGTGCTTTTTCCAATGTGTAAACAATGTTTCTATTGGCAGGAGAGTATATAACCTGATTCCGGGCCATCCAGGGTTCCATTTCTGTGACCCAGGTCGACAAGTCTTCCTGAGTTCGAACGAAATCATCGATAACACCAGGGCCAAAATCACTCAACGTAGGCTCCCATACCGGAAATGTTTTGATTTTTTTCTTACGACTGGGCTCTACCGACTTTAAGATGGAATTGCCAAGACGGCGTACAACAAACCCGACCCGTGCAATTAGAGGTAGTTTTAGGCTTCCTCTCTTAATGTCCTCGAAAATTGGGAAGTACGACTTGTTTACCGCAATAAGATGGTCAACGACCTGAGCAATACTCCATTCTTCCGTATTCTGCTTAAAATTCATCTGATCGGCGTTGAGTTCACCAAAACTGTCTTGAAATTCTTGCGATAGCTGCTTGAGCTCAAGAATCAAGTTCTCCACCTTCATTTTAGAAAATCCTGCCACAGTACACTACGTCATGCGGCCCGAATATAACAAAAATATGTCAGAAAATCGTCACCAAATATTAGTATAAATAGAATGAACGAGCTTCTTTACCGCCTTGTGGCGAAACGCCTACAATGCGAATATTTCCTCGTGCATTCTCTAATTCCGACATGAAGTCGTCTACATTATCAGCAGGTACCTTATTCACAGACGTGATGATATATCCTTCGGGTAAGTTCATTTTACGGATTAGACCATTACCCACTTTTACTACGCGAATGCCTTGATTGATGCCAAAATGCTCCAGCTCAAATTTGCTTACCAGTTCGAATTCGGCATCCAGTTTATCGCTGAAGAATAGTTCTTGTTTAAGGAATCCGTATTCCCCGTTTTGATTTACTAGTTTTAGGTCGGCCTGAAGTGTTTGGCCATCCCGAATGATAGTATACTCCAGTGCGTCGCCTGGGCGCTGGTATGCCAGCATTTCGTCGTACATAGCCTTATTGTCGATGGATTTACCATTCATTCCAATGATGACATCGCCCATTTTGATCTGATTGCCAATGGATTTATTGGTTTCACTTACTCGGGATACATAAACACCACGTTGCTGACCATCGACCAG
>DIYD01000164.1 GCA_002428905.1 Bacteroidetes bacterium UBA6063
ACATAAGTCGCCGGATTCGAACGGGGTGATCGTCCGATCGGTGACTGGTCAATTTTAATCACCTTGTCGATGCTCTTTATGCCCTTGATGGATTCATAGGGTAGTGGTCGCTTGCGTGATTTGTATATGTGTTCAGACAGAATTGGGTGCAGGGTTTCGTTAATCAGAGAACTCTTTCCGCTACCAGAAACACCCGTTATGCAAATGAATTTTCCCAACGGGAAGTCCACGTTAACACCTTTTAGGTTGTTGCCTGTACAGCCTTTTAGCGTAATCTTTTTTCCATTGCCTTTCCGACGCTTTTTTGGTACGTGTATGGCCTTCGTTCCACTTAAATAATCAGCGGTAAGCGTACCTTCTTTCTGAATACTCTTCCAATCCCCTGCAGCAGAAATGGCTCCTCCGTGTTTCCCTGCCCGTGGTCCAATATCTATGACATAATCACTTTCAACAATCATGTCTTTGTCGTGTTCTACCACGATTACAGAGTTGCCCACATCGCGCAATCGCTTCAGGGAATCAATCAGGCGCATATTGTCGCGTTGGTGCAACCCAATGCTTGGCTCGTCCAGTATGTATAGTACTTCCTCCAGTTGAGAACCAATTTGCGTAGCGAGACGAATACGTTGTGCTTCACCACCGGATAAAGTTCGTGCAGGATTGTTTAGACTTAAGTATCCCAAACCTACATTGGTGAGAAACCCTATTCTACTTCGAATTTCTTTGAGCAATTCAGTGGCAATGGTTTTCTGTCTTTCGGATAATTGATCGTCAAGATGTTCCAACCATTCGGCAAGTTCAGAGATGTTCATCTCGCCCAATTCACCAATATGCTTCCCTGCAATAAAGTAGTGCAAGGCCTCTTTTTTCAATCTAAACCCATCGCATTCGGGACACGTCCGCATTACCATGAATTCATCCGCCCACTGGTGCAAACTGTCATGCGATTTTTGCATATATGAATTCTGCAGCATTGGAATAACACCTTTAAATGCCGTTTCATAGGTCTGCTGACCACCGCCAGAATAGGTATAGGTAACTTCAAATTTTTCCTTGCTGCCGTGAAGAATGGCATCCAACGCTTCGCGGTCGAGTTTTTCGATTGGATCCGCCAGGCTAAACTTCATCTTTTTGGCCATAGCCCGAAGCTGTGTAAATGTCCAGTTAGACCGGTATTGACCTAGCGGCGCAATCCCGCCTTTATTAATGCTCAGCTTTGGATCCGGTATGATTAGCTTTTCTTCAATGTCGGCCAGTGTACCCAGGCCATTGCATTTTGGACAGGCACCATAGGGTGAGTTGAACGAGAACGTGTTTGGCTGAGGTTCATCGTAGGCAAGTCCAGTCTCAGCGTCCATCAGGTTCTTACTGAAGTGCTGGTCCGTATTGGTATCAAAATCGAGTAAGACGATGATGCCGTTGCCCGCTTTTAATCCGGCCTTTACCGATTCCGTAACCCGGAATCGATTATCGCCTGAAACTTCGATGCGATCAATTACCAGTTCGATGTCGTGAACCTTGTAACGATCGAGCTGCATGCCAGGTTCAATACGTGTGATTTCACCGTCAATACGCATCTTGGCAAAGCCTTTTTTAGCATACTGCTCAAACAAATCGCGATAGTGTCCCTTGCGACCTTTTACAATTGGGGCAAGCACACCCACTTTCTTTCCTTCAAAATTCTCGAGTATAAGGTCGATGATTTGATCTTCGGAGAATCGCGTCATCGGCTTTCCGGAAAGATAACTGTATGCGTCTCCGGCTCGGGCAAACAATAGACGTAGAAAGTCATAGATTTCCGTAATCGTACCTACCGTAGACCTCGGATTCTTACTCACGGTTTTCTGCTCAATGGATATTACCGGACTCAGACCTTCAATTTTGTCAACATCAGGTCGCTTCATGTCGCCGATGAACTGACGGGCATAGGCCGAGAAGGTGTCCATGTACCGGCGTTGTCCTTCGGCAAAAATGGTGTCGAATGCAAGTGATGATTTACCACTTCCGCTTAAGCCTGTGAAAACCACGAGTTTGCCTCTCGGAATGGCAAGGTCTACGTTTTTTAAGTTGTGTTCCCGGGCACCAATTATGGTGATAGAACCTTGTTCGAATATGTCTTTACTGGAAGCCAATTTTTTCTAAGACGGCAAAATTAATCGAAATAACAGCCAATTGTATGTTCTTTATTACTTTTGACAATAGAACCAAACACAATTACCATGAGAAGAATTTTTTCGATGGGTGCAATCTTCGTGTGCCTGATTTTCGACCTGCCATCCTTAGCTCAAACAAATGTATTTACAGATAGTTTCAATCGTTCCGATTTGAGTCTGTCAAACTGGTTGGGTGATACACATAAGTTTACCATCGATGATGGGTTCCTTCGAACTAAAAGTCTGACTGTGAATGATTTATTCACATTGGCTCATCCGTTGAAATTCGACTCGGTTATGCAGTGGTCGGTTGACGTAAAGTTGGACTTTTCAACTTCATCGGTCAATTTCGTCGATCTGATTTTATACAGTGAACATGAGGATTTTGACACTCCAGGTTTTCAGATTTTTCTCCGCATTGGAGGTACAAAAGACAAGTTGGCGTTGTATGCACGAAACAGGTCGGGTGAACAGATAGAATATCTGTCCAGCGTCAGTGGAATTACTCACCAATTCAGTTCGAATGTAAAGATCATTTACAACGCTTATGAGCGATGGTCAGTCCAATACACAAGCAACGGTCACGCTCAGATACTTAGGTTATCCGATGGTCTGGAGATACCTATGCATACGGGTTATGCAGGATTGCGGATACGCCAGTCGGTATCGTCTTTTCACACGAAGCATCGGTTCGACAATTATTACGCCGGAATACTTCCTGTAGATACAATACCTCCTACGTTACGAAAGGTTGTGATAATCGATCAGCACCAGGTGAATCTATTGTTTAGTGAACAGCTGAGTAAGGCAATGGATGGCAGCAGTAATTGTACAATAAATGGGGATCGCTGTCCTTTTAAGGTTGCCAATGACTGGGTAGAACTTTTTGCTCCACAAGCATTGCATACTGGAAATCACGAATTAAGGTTTCTAAACGTAATGGACACCTCTGGAAACCGAGCCGATGTCGTACACGCGTTTACGTATGTCCATCTGGAGCGCGCTGAAGAATACGATGTGGTAATCAGCGAAGTAATGGCCGACCCGGATCCGGTGGTTGGGCTGCCAAACAAAGAGTACGTAGAATTGTACAATCGGAGCGACAAGATTATCGACCTGGCCAATTGGGTGCTGACGGATGGAAGCAGAAAAGCCGTTCTCCCGTCATATCATTTGTGGCCAGACTCTTTTGTTTTGCTAACGGGTTCCAGTGGGTTTGCTATCTCTAATGTTTTGGTGATAAATCATATGCCAAGCTTGAATAACAACAGCGACAGATTGGTATTACTGGATGAAAACAATATAAAGATAGAGGAGATCACATATAGCTCAAATTGGCATACAGAGGCATGGAAAAAAGAAGGTGGTTGGAGTTTGGAGAAAATTGACCTGGATTTGATCTGTCCAACCGCGCACAACTGGCAATCTGCTCAAGCCAGTGCAGGAGGCAGTCCGGGCAGTGCCAATGCAAAATCCGTAAGACCGAATGATTTAACACCTCCCAGATTGACGCATTGGTCAATCGTTGGTGATTCGCTGATCGAGTTGACGTTTGATGAGGTACTGGGCGATGAAGTGTATCTGCCGCAGCAATTTGTTCTAGAAGATTTTATGGTATCCAACCTAGACGTCTTCGATGAGAAAACACTACGGCTATTCTTTGATAACCGATTGGAAACCAATGTGGTGTATAATTTAACGGTACGAAATGTTTCAGACTGTTATGACAATATCGCTGACGAATTGAGCATTCGGGTTGCGATCCCAATTAGGCCTAATCCAGGAGAGGTTGTTGTGAACGAAGTACTGTTCAACCCTAAGCCTTTTGGTGTTGACTTTATTGAAATCGTGAATTCATCTCCACATGTTCTTGACTTGAGGGCGTTGGTTTTTGGGCAATATGAGGATGGCCAATTGGCGAATTTGATGCATACGGTGAACCACTCACAGCCGTTTTTCTCAGGAGACATCGTGTGCTTTACAGAAGATTGTTCGGTCTTGTCTCAACACTATACGCATTTCGATTCAGCTTCTTGTCTTGAAGTCAAGCAATTGCCATTGCTCCCGGATGATGAAGGTGTTGTGCATTTGTATCGCAACGATGGAGTACTGCTGGACGGATTTCAGTATCACGAAGATTGGCATCACCCGTTGTTGAATTCGAATGAAGGCGTGAGTCTGGAACGGACAACGCTTGAACAACCCACTCAGGATCAGAACAATTGGGCCTCGGCTTCTAAGCATATAGGTTATGCCAGTCCGGGAAAGCCTAATTCACAGGTTCTCGATTCGGGTATTACGGCGAGGTGGCAGTTGATTAACGATCCAATTACACCCGATGGCGATGGGCATAATGATGTTTTTGTAGCTCGACTAGATCTTGAAGAAGTTGACCAGGTCGTACAGTTGTCGATTTATGATCGGTTTGGTAGGTTAATGGCCACACCAGTAAACAATACATTGGCAGGTACTCGAAACAACTTTTTATGGTCGTGTAGAGATGAGTCAGGGGCTCTTGTACCTCCCGATATCTACATAATGCTGTTGGAAATCATTCACCCAGATGGAGAAGTAAGGCGTTATAAAAGAGGGTTTACGATATACTATTAGACGTCATTGTGACTCAATAAGTCCTTGACGTTCAACGGTCGCTCAACGGTAAAACCTTCGCCATAGCCTACTTCTATGGACGCTCCGAACTCTCGAGCCCGGGCTTCGGTGTATTTCAAGAAATTTTCAGATGCGATTAAGGTAGACGGTTCATCGGAGTTTGGATCGTAAAACTGACTCTTGAATGCTTTGATTGAAGCCAGTTTCTGCTCCCACACATCGGTTATATCAATCACAAAGTCTGGTTTGATGTATCTGAACTGAATGTAGTGGTAGATGTTTTTGGCGCGCCAGGGTTGTTGAACAATGCCTTCATCCTGAGTTTCAATGCGCACTAGTCCGCTTAGAAAAGAGGCTCTTGAGACTATAGCCGAACCTCTTCCATGGTCGGGGTGCCGATCACTTACCGCGTTTGCGATGATCACTTCAGGTTGATATTTACGAATGGCATAAATGATCTTTTTGAGGTTTTCTTCTGATTCATCGAAGAGGCCATCCGGCATTTTTAAGTTTTCACGTGCAGAAAGGCCAAGGATTTGAGCAGAGGCGGCAGCTTCTTTAGCTCGCGTTTCAATGGTTCCTCGGGTGCCGAGATCTCCTTGCGTG
>DIYD01000129.1 GCA_002428905.1 Bacteroidetes bacterium UBA6063
ACAGGTTACCACGAGCTGCGGGAACTGCAGTCAGCCTTCATTGGTGCGACGCAAATACATTCGGTACAATAAGAAACGTACAAAGGCAAAAATTAGATTTGTCGAATGTTGTTCTACAGACAGTCTTTTGGTGGGATACCAAATCGCACGAGATGAAGATATTACGGTTGTAGATGCATCAGAACTTCGGAAAAGAGGAGGCAGCAAATTGCGTCCACGATGTCAAAGAGAATGGGGTGTGCTGCGAAGGTTGTCCAAGGAAACTCGCAGAAGAATTAAAGATCGGGGGGTAAATCGCAAGTATATACTCTCCGTTTAAAACGTACGGTTACTTTTTACCCTTAAAGGTCTTCCATACATTTTTTACAGGCGATTTTTTTCGTCTTCTAACGCGAACGATGTATACACTACCGAGCAATACGGTAATGAGTAGACTGGCCGAGCCGTATTTGATTACATTGTTACGTTTTTGATCTGCAATGAACTGAAGTCTTATTTTTTCTTCTCGTGTAGCCAGGTAATTCACTACCTCATCAGGTAATGCGAAAGAAAGGTCTGCTGAGCTATAATCTAGAGCACGTTCAAAGTGTATTTTGATGTTTCGGATCGAATCAACAGATGATAGGTTATTGGACGTATACCGTAGTTCGTAAATAGACTTTATTCTTTTTTGAATCAGTCCGTAAATCTCGGTCAAGGATTCATCATCATCTGTGTAATAGAACGACCCATTTGATCCGTTTGATACGAATTCCAATAACGTTGTGTCTGCATTTCCAAGACCAATACAATATAGAGGTATGTCTAAGTCCGTAGCATTTTTAATCAATTGATTGCCCGAAATATTTGAAGAATTATCGAGACCATCTGTGAGGGCCACAACCAAACGAATACCTTCGATATCTTTCATGGATAAAACAGCCTCGTTCATAGCCGTGAGTAAGGCAGTTGATGTGGTCGGATGCATGGAGTCAACGTTGCTTTTAAGATATTCGTGATCCGTACTGAAGTCTGTGTGTATATCAACCTCCGAAGCAAATCCAATAATTGAAATGGAATCGTTATCAGACTCGAACTGATCAATAAAACTGTTGACCGCCCGTTTGGCATTTTCCATAGGCGAGGTAAGCCCGTCGGGATAACTCGTTACGACCCCAGTGCCTGGATCAATGACTACACCTGCTTTCAATTGCCCAGTGTTCATGTCATATAGGTCCATATAATCCCCCATCATTGAGCCTGAATGATCGATGACCAGGGCAATGTGAATGGGTACGTCGTTTGAAATTTCCTGAACCCGTATGACATCACATGGCAGGGAGTCTTCGTGCACCGTAAAATGTGACTTGTCCAACCCAAAAATGGGTACATTGTCTTTAAGGGCCTCAAAAACTACGGATACCTTCGGAAAAGAATCGGGTAGAAGGGTTACTACTTTGAGTTCTACATTGTTGGAAGCAGAAATACTTCCTTGTCTGTGAATTGTCTGAGCCCAGGTACTGTTTACCAGGGTCAGAAACATTAGGGTGAAAATGGTTTGTTTCATACGGTTTAATGGTCAAGGTTTGAATAGGTAACCCTGGAATTCAAGTTTTATTTCCAGGGTGCTACTTCAAATTGACCAACGGCGGAATTTACTTATTCCGCTCCACAAACTCTAATATATCCGCCGCAAATGCCTTGCCTTCGCCGTTCATTGGGCTATGACCAGAGAATTCATATTCAATATATTCCTTATCGGTACTTGACACCAGATTAACAGCGTCTATTCCAAGCTGTGGAGGAACAACAAAGTCGTATTTCCCCCAAAGGAATAGGCTGGGTATTGTAATTTTGTACAGACTATCGGTCAATGCAATCTCTTCAATGCCATTATTCATTAACGTATTTGCCGTGATCGAACCAGAGAGTCCGCCAGAAATCGGGTCTATTGGCGAGGAAAGATATGGCATCTGAATCCCTTCTATTTCACCTGTTTTAATCTCTTCAATCAACCCTTCAGCACTATGTCCGTACGAGTTGATCTGGCCTCCGTCTTCGTTACTGATGGTTTTGGTTGTATCTACACCTTTTGAAAAATCCACAATGGGTTGCCAATCTGAGACATTTTTACCTTGTGCAATTTGATCTTCGCCTATGGTAATAAACATCTTAATGGCTTCCTTATTGAGTTTTGGAATGTCATGTGCACCATCCGCTTCAATCCAACCTTTGAATTGGTCTTGTCTCCATTGCTCCATAAGGTATTTTGTTCCATACGTGCCTCCCCAACTATGTCCGAACAAAAACAGGCTGATGTCTTCACCGTAATGCGCATTTATGACTTTGATCAATTGATCTAAATCATCCAACAAAAGATCCATATTTAGTTCTTCTTTTGCACCGTTTCCACGTGAATTCCCCTGACCGCGCTGATCCCAATACACCACCGCCATCTCTTTTTCGAGGTCTTCTACGTAAATGCCGCTGCGGTATTCCAATCCATTACCACCCGGACCACCATGAAGTAAAATCATAAAAGTTTTAGACTCCGTATTTCCATATACATAGGCAGGCATGTCTGCCCCGTTCGAACGCACATAAATGACTTCCCCATCGCGGACAACAGATCCACCGCAAGCCATTAAAAATAAGGCTATAAAGCTGATAATTAGTGTTTTATTCATGATTTCCAAATGTTAACGATTTACGAATTCCAAGTTGTACGTTCAGGTTAGGCACGACGCTGTCGTTATACGGCAGCATCAGGTATATCATGGGTTTGATGTACAGACTAACCGGGTTGGGCCTTTTATTCAAAAATGTTCGATTGAACGCATAGGATAGGGAAGGAGCGAGGTAGTTCTGACCCGCCAGAAACACTTTGCGTGTCTCTTCCTCGGTTGTTTTATAGGTGGTTCCCGTATTAAAACTTCGCATATAGAACAGTCCAATTCCCCATTCATGACTTCGGTTGCTTTTTACGTGCTTATGTCGGCGACGGATCACCTCAGACCCCAGTGTGAAATTGTTTTCTCGGCGAACATGATTGTAGAAATTCATTTGCGGCAGGAAGAAATTGGTTTTGTCAACCGATTTAACCTTACCATTTTTCTTTGTTTTTACCTTCAACTTATACTTCCAGATGTATTCCCTCGATACGTGGAAACCCGGGTGAAGTACATTGTGACCATTGTAAGCAATACGGTAAAGGCCATCGGTTTGAAGGCCCTTGGTGACTTCGGTTTGTCCAGCAGAAGTTAGGAACCAACCAATCATCAGGATTGTAAGCATTGTTTTAAACATATTCGACAAGTTATGAAATTTTAGAGTAAACCATGTTTAAGGTTCTAATAGATTTAGAGGTTAAAAAAGTTACACGGTTAAGTCTGGAATAACGCACATCGTTGAGCTATCAGAACCACATAGCTCAGTATAGAAGCATGTAGATAAGGGCAAAAAAAATCCCCGAAACCATTGCTTCAGGGATTTAAATAAGCTTTTATGCTATTCTTACTTTACTGCTTTCACAACTGCAGCAAATGTTTCAGGGTGGTTCATTGCTAAATCGGCAAGAACTTTACGGTTAAGCTCCAAACCTTTTGCGTTTGCAGCGCCCATGAATTTAGAATAGCTCATTCCATTTAGTCGAGCACCAGCATTGATACGCTGAATCCAAAGACCTCTGAAATTTCTTTTCTTTGTTTTTCTGTCGCGGTACGCGTAGCCCCATCCTTTTTCGATGGCGTTTTTAGCTACTGTCCACACATTTTTTCTTCTACCAAAGTATCCTTTGGCATGCTTCATCATTTTTTTGCGTCGGCGTCTTGCCGCAACTACATTAACTGAACGTGGCATAAATTATAATTTTGTGACCGAGGCGATCGCTGGGCGATTCTTAAGCCTGACCAGGTTTAAAAAAAGATTATTTTCCGATTCTCAACAAAAACTTAACATTGCTTTCATCGCTCTTGTCAACTAACCCGCTGTACGTAAGATTACGTTTCTGCTTCGTAGTCTTCTTGGTCAAGATGTGACGCTTGTACGCCTTGTTTCTCTTGATCTTACCAGTACCTGTAAGCTTGAATCGCTTCTTGGCGCTGGAATTTGTTTTCATCTTAGGCATCTTTCTATATTACTTTTTAGGTGCTAACATTATAATCATTTTCTTGCCTTCCATCTTAGGCATTTGCTCAAGCTTTGCTACTTCCTGTAGCTTCTCCGCAAATTGCAAAAGAAGAAGTTCTCCCCGCTCTTTGTGTACGATGGTTCTTCCACGGAAGAATACATATGCCCGTACTTTATTCCCCTCCAACAGAAATTTTTCTGCATGTTTTCGTTTAAACTCTACATCATGGTCGTCTGTATTTGGACCAAAACGTATTTCTTTAACAACGGTTTTTTGTTGCTTAGACTTTAATTCCTTTTGTTTCTTCTTTTGCTCGTAAAGAAACTTATTGTAATCTAAAATCTTACAAACCGGAGGCTGTGCTTTAGGAGAAATCTCCACCAGGTCAAGCCCTTGATCTTCAGCCATTCTTCGAGCTTGAGAAAGAGATACAATTTGAGGCTCACCGTCTCCAACCAATCGAATTGGGTCAGCATGGATAAATTTATTAATACGGTGTAGGGCTTCTTTACGTTTTCTTGGCCCTTTTGCTCTTACTCTTTTCAAAAATCTCTAATCGACTAATTCTTTGTTAAAAAATGCTATAAACTCATCGAGACTCTGAACTCCTAAATCTCCCTCTTTGTGTTTTCTTACCGAAACCTGCTGATTTTCAGCTTCTTTCTCTCCGATAATTAACATGTAAGGAATCTTCTTGATTTCGTTATCCCGAATCTTCTTTCCTATTTTTTCGTTCCTTTCGTCAACGAAGCCGCGAATATCGTGATTATTAAGATATTTTAAAACTTTTTGACTGTATTCATTGTATTTTTCACTTATTGGTAATATGGCGATCTGATCAGGGGTTAACCAAAGTGGGAAATTCCCCGCGCAGTGCTCAATCAAAACGCCAATAAATCGCTCTAATGAACCAAACGGAGCACGGTGAATCATAACCGGTCTGTGCTTCTGGTTATCCGATCCAACATATTCCAATTCAAAACGTTCCGGAAGGTTATAATCTACCTGTATGGTACCCAATTGCCACTTACGGCCAATGGCGTCCTTTACCATAAAGTCTAGCTTCGGTCCGTAGAACGCCGCCTCACCATATTCCGTAACCGTTTCAAGGTCACGTTCTTTGGTTGCTTCAATGATGGCGTTCTCTGCTTTCTCCCAGTTTTCATCCGAACCGATGTACTTTGAACGATCTTCTTTGTCGCGCAATGAAATCTGTGCGGTAAATTCATTGAAACTAAGTTTGTTCAGTGTCTCAATAACCAGGTCAATTACATCGATAAATTCATCCTTGATCTGCTCAGGTGTACAGAAAATGTGTGCGTCGTCTTGTGTAAATCCGCGTACCCGTGCAAGTCCGCTTAGCTCGCCCGACTGCTCGTAGCGATACACCGTACCAAATTCAGCAACACGCATGGGTAAATCTTTATATGAATGCGGTTTGAACTTATATACTTCACAGTGGTGCGGACAGTTCATTGGTTTCAACAAGAACTCTTCATCTTCATTTGGAGTCCGAATCGGCTGGAACGAATCTTCACCGTATTTCTCATAATGACCACTGGTTACGTACAGGTCTTTTTTACCAATATGCGGCGTAACCACAGGCATATAACCTCGCTCAATTTGCGCCTGACGCATATACTTTTCAAGGCGTTCACGAACAGCAGTTCCTTTAGGCAACCAAATGGGTAGTCCGGCGCCTACCTTTTCACTAAAGGTGAAAAGCTCCATTTCCTTTCCAAGTTTCTTATGATCCCGTTTCTTGGCCTCTTCCAGCATGTGTAAATGCTGTTTTAGTTCTTTCTGTTTCGGAAATGAAACCGCATAAATACGGGTTAACTGCTTGCTTTTTTCATCACCAAGCCAGTAAGCCCCTGCCACAAGCATTAACTTAACGGCCTTGATTTTACCTGTGCTTGGGATGTGAGGACCACGACATAAATCGGTAAACCCACCTTGTTCGTAGAAGGTAATAGAACCATCTTCCAAACGCTCTAACAAATCAAGTTTGTACGGGTCTTCTTTCTCCTTAAAGTAAAGCACGGCGTCGTCCTTTGAAACATCAATACGCTTATACGTATTATCCTGGCGCGCAAGCTCGATCATTTTGGCTTCCACTTTTGGAAACTCATCTGAGGAGAATTTGTGATCGCCAAAGTCGATATCGTAATAAAAACCGTTGTCGATTGGGGGCCCAATTCCCAATTTAATACCTGGATACAACGCTTCCAGTGCTTCTGCCATTAGGTGGGCAGAGCTATGCCAGAAGGTGGATTTTCCTTCGTCGTCGTTCCATGTAAGTAATTGTAAATCCGAAGATTCGTTGATTGGTCGGGTGGCGTCCCATACCTCTTCGTTCACTTTTGCTGCCAGTACATTTCTGGCTAAACCTTCACTGATGTCTCTTGCAACGTCCATGGCAGTTGCGCCACGTTCGTACTCCCGGATACTACCGTCGGGTAGAGTGATGTTAATTTTTTCCAAGTCTATAATAATTACGCGTCGATCCGTACAATTGGGCAACGCTGATTTACATATTTAATGCATTTAATCGTTCTTTCGCCAGTTCAAAGTTCGGATCAACCTGCAGGCAGCGCTCGTAATGCACTTTCGCCTGATCAAAATTGTCCTTGCCTTCATTACTAAGTCCTAACATATAGTGGCCTTTGGCAAAATCAGGCGCAAATTTAATCGCAATACGAAAATGTTCGATTGCGCGGTCCCAATTATTTTGACTGAACATAATGTAGCCGGTATTATAATATGCAAAATAGTGTCGGGCATTTATGTCGATGGTTCGTTGGTAGTTCACAATTGCGCTGTCGAGTTCTCCCAGACGCTGGTACAACAATCCCAGTCCGTAGTGCGCTTCATCACTGTATTCGTCGGCATCAATCGCTTTCTTAAAATAGGTCAATCCCAATTCATCGTTTTGCTCGCTATACATATGTCCGAGCTGGATATGCGCATTGTAATGGTTTAGGTCGATTTGGACGGCATTCTCAAACGATTTTATGGCGGCTGCGGTATCGCCCATTTCCTTCTGCACCATGCCCTGATAAAAATGACCATCGGCATTGGAGGGGAATTCCTTTTCCAATTTTTTGAAGACGTTCAGGCTGTTCTCAAACTGTCGTACGAAAAGGTAGAATTGCCCCAGGCTGGTTAGCGCTTTTTCATTTTTACTATCCACTTCTACCGCTTTTTCATAATCGGCAAGGGCTTTTTTGGTTTCATTGAGCCCCATATAGTTCTCCGCTCGAGCGAGATAATACTTCGATTCATTGGGTTTCAGTTCAACCGCCTTGTCAAAGTCTGGTATTGCAAGGGTAAATCGTTTGTCTTTAGCCAGTTCCATGCCTCGACCATAACGATATTCGTCGTTTTCAGGGTACTTTGCAATTCGCTTGGACCATTCCTGTACAGCCAGACTAAGTGTGGTGTCGCCGTACAACGGGTCATTGTTTGCATTATTGCTGCCTGAATTACAAGAACTTATATAGCCTACGAAGAGTAGCGCCAGCGCGAAGATCGAAACCTGTTTTCCCATTTTTTTAATGGTTCGAATTTCGATAATTTTGGCCATTCAAAACAGAAAATATAATGCCTTTTTACCACCGTTCAGGAGATATACCACAGAAGCGTCACACCCAGTTCAGAAAGCCGAATGGAGACTTGTATGCCGAAGAGCTTATAAGTACGGAAGGATTCTCAAACATTTTGTCACTCGTTTACCATTGTCACCCTCCAACCCTGGTTAGCGATATCGGTGAACCCATTGACAAACGACCAACCTATGTGGTAGAAAACAACCTGCGGCATCGTAGTTTTTTAACCTTCAATACCAAACCAACGGAAGACTACATCGAAAGCCGGGTTATCCTTATGGGGAATAACGACTTGATGGTAGCTTCAGCTGCACCAACAAAGAGCATGACCGATTACTTCTATAAGAACTCCGATTCAGATGAGGTGATCTTTGTACATGAAGGAAGTGGTGTGTTAAAATCGATTTACGGCCAGATCGAATTTGGTTATGGCGATTATCTGGTAATTCCTCGTGGTACAATTTACCAGCTGCATTTCAACGACGATAAGAACCGGTTGTTTATTACCGAGAGTTTTGCTCCGGTTTATCCACCGAAACGATACCTGAACAAATTTGGTCAGTTTCTAGAACATAGTCCTTATTGTGAACGGGACATTCGTCTGCCGGAAAACCTGGAGACCAATGATGAACATGGAGCCTTCAAGGTAATGACCAAAAAATCGGGGCACATCTTCCCGTACACCTTTGCCACGCATCCGTTTGATGCCATCGGTTGGGATGGGTATGTATATCCCTATGCATTCAATATCAGCAATTTTGAACCCATAACTGGGCGTGTACATCAGCCACCTCCAGTACATCAGACTTTTGAGGCACACAACTTTGTGATCTGTTCATTCGTACCGCGTTTGTACGATTACCACCCGGATGCGATTCCTGCACCATACAATCATAGCAACGTCGATAGCGACGAGATACTCTATTATGTAGATGGAGACTTCATGAGCCGCAAACATGTGGAGAAAGGTATGATTACATTGCACCCCAAAGGTATTCCGCATGGCCCACATCCTGGAACAGTAGAGAAGAGTATTGGTCAAAAAGAAACCGGTGAATTGGCCGTCATGATCGATCCGTTCTACCCGCTGAATATAACGGAAGAGGCATTGGCTATGGAAGACCCAAATTACTGGAAAAGCTGGGTGGAATAATTTGCCTGGACAAATTATTCAATGTGTAAATATGTAAATGTGCAAATGTGTAAATGGGGCTATTGTCAATAGTCAACCGTCAATAATCAGCAGTCAATAAGCATTAGTTACTCTGCCAAAAATGCCTTAACTGCTACCCAATACTCAGCCTGGTCAGGATCATCAGGCCATAATGCTTTGGAGCCATGTTTGCCAGCCCCGTTTGGTACAAATTGAGTCTTGTTCATAGAAGAAATATTGTCGAAAATAGCCTTGGTTTGAGCGGCTTCCGCTTTGGAAGAAGTAAGAAAAGCTGGAACGTTGACTTTCCCTGCTTCGTTGCGCACACTTACACCTGGCAGGTATTCTCCCGGACTAAACGACAACACTTTAGAAACTTCGGATTTTGCAGCGGTTATTTTAAGTACCAGTGATGATGAGTACGAACTTCCCCATAGGATTACCTTCTGATTATATGCTTTGGCAAACAAATCTACTGCAGCCAGGATATCTTGTTCAGCATCGAGAAAAGTCTGACCCTTACCCTCCTGAAGAGCACGTTTTGCTGTTTCATTCACCACGCCTTGTGCGGTGTTCCCCGATCGCTGATCCAATGCGATGCAGTTGAAACCAAGTTCATTCAGCATCGGTGCGATGTCTTTGTATTCTCCCCGACTGAAACTTGCCTGATGACACAGAAGGATCACAGGCTTGGTGGAGTCGATATGATACTGGTCTGCGGTAACCGTCAATCCATCAATTGATGGGAATTCGATGGTCTTGGTGTAAGCAGTATCCGTTACTTGAGGGGTATTGTCCGAAGGATCTTTCGGCACTTCGCCTTCATCCGATGTACAGGCAGTGAATACAATCATGTTGAGAACAACAGCAAGGGGTAATAATCCAGAGATGCGCATAATGTTAATCGTTGTGCCACGAACCTACACTTATTTGATTCACGGTTGAATTCTTTCTTGTCATATGTATGACAGACTATTGTATGTGCGGGTTGACTGTTGACGCCTGACGGTTGACGATTCAGGGTGAGTCATTGCCGTATCTTGATATACGCTTGTTCCTCGCGCACTCGATAGGACAATGTGTTCTCGTCAACGAATTCAATTTCGTCCTCAATTTTAATTGACATTGTCATCGCTATTGCTAGAGCAATTGGTCTAGTTTAAGTCGCTTGGAAATTAAGGTTGACTCTATGCCTGAACAATAATTATGATCATAACCAACGCACCGGTTTGGCGTGCCAATTTTAATCCATTTTCCACCAGTACATCCTCCATCTGTGTTGGTGCCGATTCGAGCTCTTAAATATGATTTTAACTTGTCCATGTCTCCAGCGTTCATATTTGTTTCCTTGCCCGTTTCGAGCGACATTATTTTATGCATATTCCCAGATTTGTAGATGACATAGCGATCTTTGGTCATATTAAAACATCCGAAATAACCAACCTCCACGTACAAACGATCTTCAGTGAAGAGGTCGTTTAGCGTCTTTTGATCGTTGGTAGCGTTAAGAGGTAAGGCATAATTGCTTGTGTCCGGACTAACACTTTGTATGATTGGGGCCTCATTGAGTTGTGGGTCGCGTTCACAGGAAAGCATCAGCGTTGCGCCCAGTGCAATAGTAATAAAATGACGTGTTCTCATGTGTCTTCGGATGTCTAGCGAATATACATCAATTTTAAGCCAACCATTGTCTTCAATCTAAACATCTCAATACATTGAATTTGAATTTTTCTTGAGTTTGAGTTTCTGACCAGCGTACATTTGCGCGGTGCAACTGATCAAAAAGCTACATCTGGGAATACCGGTAATTTTACTTGCATTACAAGTAGTGTTTTTACTTCCTACCCTGGTCGAAATTCTGATGGAACCACCCCAAGGAGAGGAAGTTTTGCTTTGTATTTTACTTTTTGTCTTAACGATAGCTTCACTGTTCAGTTTTAGCCTGTGGAAATCCCCAAGAAGCGTGAACAAATCACGCCCAATTTATATGGTTTTGGTCGTTTTTTTGGTTTTGCACGCAATGTTAACAACCGCCTTTACGTTTGGGTCGTGGTTTTTACTCGTTGTTACTTTTTTTACCTTCTATATCTGGATTCGAAAAACGCTCAATCGCACGTTATCGCTGTACCGTAGCGTTTTGTTGTTTTCAGTCTATCAGGTTTTAGTGCAGATTTTTGTGATTTCACAGCTAAATCCGTGAGTAATAAATTCGTAACGTAGAACTGCCCCATATTTACGATTCTTTCACTTGTTGTTAACCTTAAGGTAACACAGTCAAAAGTCCTTTGCAGCAAGAAAAAACGAAAGAAGTAAAATGATTAAATCTAAGTTAGGCTTATCGGCATTACTATTGATGTTAATGAGCAGTTTGATGTTTACAGCGTGTAACCCAGATGAAGGTGACGATGTTGTTCCACCATCAACTAAAACCATCTACGAAGAAACTCAAATTAAAGACGACGAAGGTAATGTAACGGCTACAGTTGTTACGATTACTGATCTTGGTGAGGGTACAGGTAGTACTACATTCACAAAAGACAAGGTTTGGGTATTAAACGGTTTGGTATTCGTAAATAGTGGTCAAACATTAAACATCGAAGCTGGTACTGTAATTAAAGGTAAATCAGGTCAGGGTGAAAACGCTTCTGCATTGGTTGTTGCCCGTGGTGGTATGATCATGGCAGAAGGTACGGCTTCTGAGCCAATCATCTTCACAGCTGAAGCAGACAAACTAGATGGTAACTTACCAGCTACTGCACGTGGCCTTTGGGGTGGTTTAATCGTTTTAGGTAAAGCTGGTTTGAACAGTGAGCCAGGTGAGTCTGCTATTGAAGGTATCCCAACTTCTGAGCCAAGAGGTTTATACGGTGGCTCTGACGATGCGGATAACTCAGGTAAACTTGCATATATTTCTATCCGTCACGGTGGTACTGACATCGGAGCTGGTAACGAAATCAATGGTCTTACTTTAGGAGGCGTTGGTTCGGGTACAACTATCCACCACATTGAAATCGTTGCAAACAACGACGATGGTATTGAGTTCTTCGG
>DIYD01000294.1 GCA_002428905.1 Bacteroidetes bacterium UBA6063
TTGGTGGTTGATAATTGTGCATTAAAATGATTTTCCACTAGTACCGATTTGTTAAATTCGCAGCAGAAACAAGAATTAGTAAGCATATGGAGTTACGAGATGTTGTTGCCATTGGAGGCAAGCCAGGATTACATAAAATAGTTGGACGACGAAACAATGGTTTAATTGTAGAGTCGATTGATGACCGTAAAAAGCGAATTCCCACGTCGCTTACCCAAAAGGTTTCGATTCTGGATGATATCTCAATGTATACCTATGATGACGACGTGCGTCTTTCGGAGGTTTTCAAAAACCTGGACGCTCAGGTTAAAGGTGGTTTGGAAATTCCAGTGAAGAAAGATGGGGGCGATGCCATTCGTGATTTCTTCCGTAAAGTACTTCCAAGTTTTGACGAAGATCAAGTGTATGTTTCAGACATCCTGAAGCTTTGCAGCTGGTATAAAATTCTAGACGGTCATATTGATTTTCAGGCAGAACCTAAAGAAGACGAAGGAGAATCTGCCGCAACAGACGACTCAAAAAAGAAAGCGGCAAAACCCAAGGCTAAGCCTACGCAGCAAAAGGTAAGTGCTAAAAGTGCACCTGCAAAAGCTCCAAAGGTGACACAGCGAAAAATGAGTTAAGCCGCAATGCGCTTTAGTGCTGCGTTAATTGTTCTTGCAATAATCTTTAGTTGTTGTTCACGCAGTTCAAATCTTAACGAAGATTCCTTAAACACCCATACACGTGCTGAGAATAGTCTGAACGCTCAAGTAAATCAGACGATAGATACTTCCGGCTATGTGCAGACAATTAAAGGTTTAATGTCGTATTGCACGGCATTAGACTCAAACAATCAATGGAGTCATACAGATACCGTCGAGTCGATTGAGGGTATTCGGTCGTCGGAAGGAAATATGGCGGTTCGACAAGCGTATGATTCAATAACCCGTTATAAACTCTACGTTTTCGGTTGTGGAGGTCGAGCCGAGTACAGCTTTTATTTAATTCAAAACCAGTTGAAGTTGATGCGTCATGAAGAGGTGTCGTACAATCACCCAATTGCACAACTAACAGATGAGGAGCAGCATCTGGAAATGAATCAGACCGAAACGCATGATAAGTTTGTCGACTATTATTTCCTTGGAGATGCGATCGTCTTCCGCTATTCCGAGGTTAACGAATCTGGTTTTAAAGGACTTATGTATTCCGAAGTAGTAGATTTGGCCTTTAGTAATCTGGGAACACTGGAAGATGCCTTTGATACGAAGGAACACGCTCAATAAACCAGTTTGGTAAATACTACCAGCCTAAAGAAGAACACCAATTACCGGGATATAAGGAGTTTTCCTACGATTTGTGTGCTTGCAGCAGACAGTTCAACGTAGTAATAACCTGGGAGCACGTGGGAGACATCAATGGCATTCGCGAAAGCTTGTTCATGTACTTTTTTACCCAGGTAATTGAATATTTTAACCCGTTCATATGCAACCGAACTTTGCACAGAGAAGGAGTGAGCGCAGGGATTTGGGAATAATTTGGTTTGACTCCTGTGCGTCTGATTTACAGAGGTAATGAAATCGCAATCTACATTCGGATTATGACGATAAAGTCCAAAACTTGGGTCTTCGTAACATCGCAATGGACCACCTTTACCTGGGTCTGCGATACCGTTAAAACCGAAGAAGTAGGATAAAGGGCCAATGCGTTCAATAATGCGATCACCCAGATAACAGAAATTGGTAAAACCAACTCTGGATATGTGTTGTACTTTTAACGTATGTCCATTAATGACGGTATGTGATATGGAATCTATCCTGACTGAAAACGGAAGAATTTGGTGGTCATCGCACACTGTAGTTAATGTATCGCCTTTCCCTAGATTGAAATTAAGGTAAGGCATAAAAGAGTCCATATCTTGCGTATAGAGATCAACTTTACCCGAATCACTTCTGAGGTAATACAGTTCAACGCGTTTGATGGTGTCACCTGAAGTTAGATTGAGTCGCCTGTAAAAGGCGCGAACTTTATGACATGTATCCCCGCGTATTACGGTGTCTTTTTGCACGCTGAACTCCCATAGGTCGTGGTAGTACGGAGGGTGAACGTTGGTTTGATCAAAATGCCAAACTGCTCCAATAGGTGCAAATTGTTGACCATAGACCAGACAAGTAATTAACAGGCTAAGACATGTAAGGATTAATCGGTTCATAGGGTTTTCAGTTAACGGTTTAAGATACATCAAAAAAAAATGTGGAAACGCTTCGCTATGGCGAATCATTCCCACATTTATCACTTATCTGCCGAAGCTTTAGCGGAGGCAGATTATTCCTCTTTTTTCTTTGCAGGGGTTTTCTTCGGATAGGTAAACTTCAAGATGTTCTTTGCCTTGTCTAAGTCTACCTTAATCACATCGCCTTCCTGAATCTCTTGTTTCAGGATTTCCTCTGCCAATGGATCTTCCAGGTACTTTTGGATCGCCCGGTTTAACGGCCGAGCACCAAAATCTTTATCGTAGCCTTTTTCTGCAAGGAATTCTTTAGCCGCTTTTGATAACTTGATTTGGAATCCAACATTTTCAATTCGGCTTAGCAATTTAACAACGTTCAGGTCAAGAATCTTAGCGATATCTTCCTGCGACAAGTTGTTGAATACAATCACGTCATCGATACGATTTAAGAACTCAGGAGAGAAGAACTTCTTTAGCGCATTTTCGATCACGCCTTTCGATTCTTTTGTAATCGCTTCAATCTTAGCTGTAGTTGAGAATCCAACTCCGGTACCGAAGTCTTTTAACTGACGCGAACCAATATTCGATGTCATAATGATGATCGTGTTACGGAAATCTACACGACGACCAAGACTATCCGTTAGGAAACCTTCATCCAAAATCTGAAGCATCATGTTGAACACATCTGGGTGGGCTTTCTCAATTTCGTCAAAAAGAACCACGGAATATGGTTTTCTACGTACCTTTTCAGTTAATAAGCCACCTTCTTCATACCCAACATAGCCTGGAGGCGCTCCAACCAAACGGCTGACCGCAAATTTCTCCATGTATTCACTCATATCAATTCGAACGAGTGCATCTCTGTTGTCGAATAAGTATTGCGCCAATGCCTTAGCCATCTCCGTTTTACCTACACCTGTAGGACCGAGGAATATGAATGAACCTATCGGCTTATTCGGATCCTTTAATCCAGCGCGGGTACGTTGAATCGCTTTTGTAAGCATTGTTATGGCCTTATCCTGACCAATTACGGCTTTCTTCAAGTCATCGCCCATAGACAACAATCGGCTTCCTTCGCTTTTTGCAATACGCTTGGTAGGCACACCAGTAATCATCGCCACTACCTCAGCAACATCTTCATCTGTTACCACGTAACGTTGAGACTTGGTGTCTTCTTCCCAGCTTACTTTAGCAATGTCCAGTTGTTCTAGTAAGGTCTTCTCTTTATCGCGAAGCTTTGCAGCCTCTTCGTATCGCTGGCTTTTAACCACGCGATTCTTTTCTGCTTTGATTTCCTCGATTTTCTCTTCCAGATCAAGAATTTCCTGTGGAACATGGATGTTTGACAAATGCACACGCGCTCCAACCTCATCCAGGATATCGATGGCCTTATCCGGTAAGTGACGATCTGTGATGTATCGCACA
Organism: Bacteroidetes bacterium UBA6063; assembly: GCA_002428905.1. Lineage (GTDB taxonomy): Bacteria > Bacteroidota > Bacteroidia > NS11-12g > UBA9320 > UBA987. The sequence goes on from DIYD01000294.1 coordinate 3,635, forward strand.
CTTAAGTTTACAGCAGCATCCAGTGCATCATCGGTATAGGTCACCGCATGGTGATCCTCGTATTTAACTTTGATGTTTTGAAGGATTTGAACCGTCTCTTCCGGCGTGGTAGGTTCTACCATTACCGATTGGAAACGTCGCTCTAACGCACCATCTTTTTCAATGTACTGACGATACTCGTCAAGCGTCGTAGCACCAACACATTGTACTTCGCCTCGCGCCAATGCCGGTTTGAACATGTTTGATGCATCCAGACTTCCAGACGCTCCACCTGCCCCAACAATGGTATGAATCTCATCGATAAACAGAATCACATCTTTCGATTTTTCCAATTCGTTCATTACCGCTTTCATACGTTCTTCGAACTGACCACGGTATTTTGTACCTGCCACCAAAGAAGCAAGGTCTAACGTAACCACACGCTTGTTGAACAATACACGTGATACCTTACGCTGCACAATGCGCAATGCAAGTCCTTCGGCAATTGCCGTTTTACCTACACCAGGTTCTCCAATTAACACTGGGTTATTTTTCTTTCTTCGACTCAGAATTTGGCTAACACGCTCAATTTCTTTTTCCCGACCTACGATTGGGTCAAGTTTGTCTTGCTCTGCCAGCTTGGTAAGGTCACGTCCGAAGTTATCCAATACCGGAGTCTTCGATTTGCCTTTAGTCTTTTTAGCCTCGCTCGACTTCTTTTCTTCCTTGTAAAAATCTTCAGGTGAATCTGTCGACATTTCTGCTTTTACATCTGGGTTGTTATTCTCGATTGCGCCTTTGAATACATCGTAGTCCACACCGTATTGGTGCAACATAGAACTGGCAATGTTATCTTCTTCCCGAAGGATGGACAACAACAGGTGCTCTGTACCTATAATATCGGCTTTAAATATCTTCGCTTCTAAATACGTGATCTTCAACGCTTTTTCGGCTTGTTTGGTCAGGGGTATATTACCTAAATTGGTACTCTTAGAAGCGGTGTCTCGAATGCTGTCTTCGATTGATTTTTTCAACCGAAGCAAATCAATACCCATGCCTTTTAAATGCAGCAGGGCTTTTCCTTCACCTTCTCTAATTATTCCCAACAACAGGTGCTCAGTTCCGATGTAGCCGTGGCCTAATCGGATAGCCTCTTCCCGGCTAAACTGAATTACCTCTTTTACTCTTGGTGAAAACTTTGCTTCCATAGATTATTATAACGTAGAATATACTGCTAACAAATATAATTCCATTTTGTGTGATCAATTGGTCAATGCTTCCACGGTGGCTCAATATGACTAGAATATTGGATGCGAACTGCAATATTGACATAAAATATCAACTGCCTTTCTACGCACGTCAGGGCTTTTGTGGATTTCAGTATCGCCATATCAAGCAGTTAGCCTGGCCTGAACTAAGTTATTCCTCTTTTATCAACAATTACTGACAACATGGCACTGGCCGCCGCAAAAAATATGTACCTTAAAGAGGTAAATAATTCTAAATTCGTTGCTCCAAAAATTTCGGTTGGTTTTACATGGCACTTAACAAGGATTCAAAGAAGAGGATAGAGCGGAAAGGGATGGTTCTTTCAGATGAGGGGAATTTGGGGCGAAAGCCACCACAGGCCCTCGAATTGGAAGAAGCTGTTTTGGGCGCCATGTTGTTGGAGAAAGATGCTCCGACGCGGGTATTGGACGTCCTGATTTCCGAGGTGTTTTACCACGACTGGCATCAGATGATTTTCCTGGCCATTAAACGGCTGTTCGATGAGGGGGAGCCGGTAGACCTACTTACGGTTACGGAATCCTTGCGAAAAGAAGGTGAGCTAGAAGCTGCTGGAGGTGCGTATTACATCACCCAGCTAACCAATAAGGTAGCTTCTTCGGCTAACCTGGAATTTCATGCAAAAATTTTACTTCAGAAATACATTCAACGGGAGTTGATTCGTGTTTCAGGCATAATCGGTAAAGACGCCTTTGAAGATACTACCGATGCGTTTGAGTTGTTAGACGATGCGGAGAAAAAGCTGTATGCCATCAAGAACGATACCATCAAAAAGAACTACGACTCCATTGACGACCTGATTCATAAGGCCATCAAACAAATGGAGGCAATGAAGGATCAGGAAGCTGGCTTAACAGGTATTCCATCGGGATTCACCAATATTGACCGGGTAACCAACGGTTGGCAGAAATCGGACCTGTTGATTCTTGCAGGACGACCTGGTATGGGTAAGACAGCTTTCGTACTGGCCGTAGCGCGAAATGCGGCGGTGGATCATAAGAAACCGGTTGCCATTTTCTCGCTGGAGATGTCATCGCTACAGTTGGTAACTCGTTTGATTTCGGGCGAGACCGAATTGCCGGGGGAGAAGTTCCGTAGTGGTAAACTGGCCGATTATGAGTGGGAGCAATTAAACGCACGAGTGCAAAATCTAAGTGACGCACCAATCTACATCGACGATACACCGCAGTTGAGTATTTTCGATTTGCGTGCCAAGGCCCGTCGTTTGAAATCCAACAAGGGTATTGAGATGATCATCATCGATTACCTGCAGCTTATGCGTGGAGACGATTCGGGGAACAAAGGTGGAAATCGTGAACAAGAGATTTCGTACATATCAAGATCGTTAAAGTCATTGGCCAAAGAACTGGACATTCCGGTGATTGCTCTGGCGCAGTTGAGTCGTGCCGTGGAGCAAAGACCAGATAAGATTCCGATTCTTTCTGACCTTCGTGAGTCGGGTTCGATCGAGCAGGATGCGGATATG
>DIYD01000063.1 GCA_002428905.1 Bacteroidetes bacterium UBA6063
AATGGTGATGTGGTCTCCAATATTATTCAATGTTGTAGATACAATGACCTTGCTGCACGCACCGATGCCTACACGATTGCCAATCTGTATTCCCTTAGAACCAAGCGCAGATAATTCTACGTCATCACCAACCTTAAAGTACGCCCCCCACTGCATGCGCGAGATGAATCGCATGCTCACGTTTCTGCCCAGCATGATGCCCTTTGGTAGTCGTCCTCTGAACATGAGTTTATACCCTCTCAATTGGTTCCTGAAAACACTCCAGGCAAACGAGATTAACATGAAGCCTGAAATTCCAGGATCTAAACGAAATGAGGGATTCCGTCTCTGTACAACTTTCTCTATTACTGACTTAATCATACGGCTTGCAATTTGATCTCGTTCGTAATTTGCTCCATAGTTGTTTGAGCATCGACGTTGTTAAAAGAAAGGTACTTCGAGCTCGTTGACCACCGTTGAAGGTTGGTGAATAGCCCCTTATAATTTTGTGTTAACTGTGCTATCGTTCTTTCGTCTAATTCTTTCTTTCGTGACCGAATGGTAGCCACATCTGCGTAAAGCAAAATGTTAAGTTTAGGCTTGTAGATGAACAGGTAACCCAACCTACTTAACCATTTGGGTATTAATATATTGCTCCGTTTGCTATCGCTGATAAAATCGAAATAGTATCGATCATAGATCACTATTTTGCCTGGCAACACGTACCGGAAATAGACATAGAACTGCCCTATAATGTAATCCAAATAGTAATAAGCAAAACGCAGTAATGAACTTAAAACGTTGTTGTTCGATCCTGCTCTGGGAAAGGTGTTTACCGCCTTTTGTTCTGCGGCCGCTTTACCCATCGTCCATGCGCTGAGAATAGGCAGCAATGAAGGTCGATGTCTTAACACAACAACCTGCTTTCGTAAGGACTTCTGGATGTAGGTCTTCGTGTGCTCAATGAGCGTCGATTTTCCTGCTCCATCTACCCCACTAAACGTGATTACTGTCCCTTTTGTCTGGAAGATCGTTCGAACGGTATCAATAACATACCACAACGTATTCGCTAACCATTGAACACCCCGGTTCTCCTTTTGACGCAACAGTTTACTCTTGAGTATATTCTTGATGGGTTTTTCTGGCTTTTTCAGTTGATTCATTTTCAATTCCAATTCAAATGATTCCGACCTGTAGCTTAACGGTGTCTTTTCACCATTCAGAGCGTAAAACCTGTTTACATAAGTAGTTTCGAGATCAAGTGACGGCTGTTTCACACCAAAGGCATTCATTTGCGCCGTGTTGATTAATTCAAACGCGTTCTGAAAAACCAGATTTTTTCGTTTAATCTTCCAGATACAATCTAGACTCAGCGACTCACCGTTCTCCAATATGTAAAATGTGTTCAACATATGAGACCGGGCTGAAGTCTGAGACTTTTTCACCAGGGGGTGTTGTTTTAAAAAGGCGTTCAAACCCAAAGCATCGGTTTTGTCAATACACAAATCGATATCACTGTAGGGTGAGATTAATTCAGGCACCACGCCTTTAAATTTTAAGGTTGTGTATGATTTGTTCTGCACATAATCGAATAGATCCATGATAAGCAGCTTACGGTGTGGTGCTGTTTCTCTCAGAAGCCAACTCAACGCCTCATTCCATGTATTCATCAACCAAGGAACCTGTGTATGCCATTGCTTTTGATTCGCATATATATTGAGATAATAGAGCACGTTTGAGAGCAGGTAAAGTTTCAGATACCTGTACGCATGGACTTTATCTCCGTCAAAAAACTGGTTCACCACGGTAGAATCGATATTCGTTAGGATTTCCAGCCAGGGTTTACGTTCAACTAGAATTCCCTGCTGGATTACAAAATGGAAGGCATCATACCCTAAGGGCAAGGCGTTTTGCGCTAATTCCCAGTCGTATACCCCAATAGATTGATCATAGACATACGTATTCCATGGTGTAAAATCTCCATGGGCATACGACAATTCAACCCCTTTGTATTCCTCCGTAGCTGCAATTAACCATTGTAGTTTCCGCTTCATAGCCTTAGGTAACGATTGATTACCAACGGTTTCCAGATTTTTAAACTGGTAGAGACATTGCGTCCAAAACGTACTTTCCTTTAGCACCCGTGTCGTCAGGGTCTTTTCTTTTAGTTCGTATAAAAATTGAACATGATGTTCAGAAAGTATTGACGATCGCTTACCCTTGTTTAAAGCCGACAACTTCAAGTATCGATGTGTTATGCCCATGGGTAAGGGCAATTTTGAGTTTTTGAGTTTGAGGCCTTCACACATCTTTAATGCAGCATATTCTCTGTGCAATAGTTTCTGTGCTTGAACACCAATTGACATCTTTAAGAACACGCATTGCCCAGTCTCATCATTAGCCACCAGTACGGCCTTCCGATTGGGTCCCGGTGTGCCCGTGAACAAAGCCCAGAAGTCGCTACCTCTCAATCGAAGGTCTGGCTTCATTTCACCCACTTTTGTTGTAACACGCTTAAAAAACAGTCGCTGAAGTCGGAAGAAAAATATCAGCTGACATAGTCGTGCGAACACGATGGTTTTCCAGCTAAATGCCGAGTAAAACGATAAGAACTGCGGGGATTTCAATTCCGAAGGCCATATCCATCGCACGGTTTTATTCCGATTCTTAATTACATAGAAATGTTGAACCCGATTACCACTTTTGAAAATTAGGGAAAGCCATTGTGCTATTTGATCTGTATCTCTCATAATTCTTTACTAAAGCTGATACACAAATTTCCCCTTTCACTTCGGCCCATTCGGCAGAAAAAGGTGGAGCTTACATTATTGGCGTTGAGTGGTTAATTAACGTCGTTAAAGAAGAATTAGCTTTCGCGTATACGTCCTGCCATTTTCCGACAGCACCTTAACGGTATACATGCCTTGATCCAGGTTCTCTGTGTTCAGTACACAACGCGTTGCATGTATTTCTTGATGCATTACCACAGCTCCTCGAACATCTACCAGAGACACCGTGTTTATTCGTATTGGTTTCTGATCTTCATCCATTAGGAGCACCTCCGTATACCTGTCCGCAGGATTCGGAAATACGACTAGATTGTATTCATTGTCCTTGATAGCACAGAGCCCAACATAAGCCTCAGTGTTATTGGTTTTAATGAACTTGTTTCGGTCGAACTGAATTTGTGCACTATTATTGATTAAGGTATATGGTAAAACCCCGGTTCTTGGCAAAATACTGAATGCCACAAATCCATTACTCTCTTCCTCGTTGGTAGCGGAGTCTGGTAGTTCTATCTCTTCATTTATCCAGATGACTTTTCCTGCACTCATCGACACTGTAAATGGATGAGATGAACTTTCGATCCTAAAGGTATTCCAATCCAAGTCGCTTGAAAGCTGATCATGTATCTCTACCCTTCTCGCTGCATAGTTACCTAGATTTTGAAATCTAATCTTGTACTGTAAGCGCTCTGTAATGGGCTTATCAATTTCCGTTTCTTTCAACAACTCACATTGATCTACATAAACGTGTTTGTCGTTAGGGTCAATAGAACCGACAATAATATCCGATAGCGCATACGAATTATTCAACGTATCGCACTCCGGGTCGTTGTATACAACCCTGGCTGTAAGATGAACCGTGTCATTCAAACTGGCACCAACATCAATACTATCGATTAGTTGTAAGAGGGTATCAGACATCGCTTTTATTTCTGGCAATGAATACACATAGGTTCTGGATGACGAATCCTCACTAACCGAAGTCCAGGTACTACCCGTCAACCAAAAGTTTAAACTGGCTTCTATTTCAACCTGAACCGAATCTGTTGAATGACCAACCCCTTCATTAGTCAATTGTACCTGAAGTTTATTCAATAGTCCGCGACGCATGGCGGCTCCACCCATTTGTATCGTAAAGTCTGGACTTACACACGTGGCGCTATCAGCGAAATCGAAACCGCAATAGGTACTACTCACAAGGGAGTTGACCACTATGGTATGCCCCGAACTTGAGGCGGGATGTGTTTGAATCCAACCGTCTCGTTGAACCTGTGTTACGGTAATCGTGTCATCACCGGAGTAAAAAGCATAATGCCCATTTGCATCCGTGTAAACCCTAATGTTTTGGGGGCTCACCATCAGTTGCGCATACGGTATACCTGTTTCACCACTATCCCTTACCTGGTTGGCATTTGCATCGTAAAACACATCACCACAGACTTGCGCTCCACATGGCTCATTAACGGTTTGAACTGAATTAACTCCAGGGTTTAACAGGGTTGTTGTTAGACCACTCGGCCATAATACCACGAGTGAATCAACCTGAGTAGACTTACCCAGACCAAAAAGTATCTTGCTTGAATTCTGACCTCCCATGGCTGAATTTTGGGTAGCCACTTCCTTCGTTTGCCATTTGGGTACACCATTGAGCAGGCTTTTAACTTTTATTTGTGCACCTATTCCAGATCGGTTGGATTTGCATCCAATTAGATCAACAACCAGGTGATTGGTACACGACCCTTTCGAATTCACAAAGAAATCGTTGGTATTATCGCCTCGGTTAGCCACGACTAAATCATAGTCACCGTCATTGTCGTAATCTGACCATGCGGTGCCATAAGCATCTCCATATTCCTGGGTGATTGCATTATGGATGCTGGTAAACGTTTTATCGCCGTTGTTTCTGAACAGGAAATTGGCCTGATTCTGGTCGTTGGCTACGATAAGGTCAAGGTATCCATCGTTGTCATAATCTGCCCAGGATGCACCGTGCGAACTAGAGACATGCGATACAATCTCGGTGTTGGTGATTTTCTTAAACGTGCCGTCTCCATTATTTTCATAGAAGAGGTTCGGTTCAGTAATACGGGCGTTGGTAACGAAAAGATCCAGGTCTCCATCATTATCGTAGTCTCCCCAGGCACCGCCAACGGAATAACCGCTATCTGTTACAACTGTTCCAGTTGTCACTTTCCGCAATACGCCTTCTTCGTTTCTAAATAGTTGATTGTTTTCTCCATTTGTATTGGCGATAAACAGGTCCTGATCCCCGTCATTGTCGTAGTCACCCCAGGCCACGCCGACTGCTGATGATGCAGACAAACCCACTTCACTTTTCGTATCCACTTCAAACCCTCCTTTTCCATCTCCTTTAAACAGGAAGTTGAAATGGGTCGGATGAAAATCACTTACAACCAGGTCCAGGTTGCCATCTCGATCATAATCTGCCCAGGCTGCTGCATGTGAGTAAATCCCTTCATTTACAATGGGACTATTGGTTATAGAAGTAAATGTTCCATTCCCGTTGTTGTGATACAGTTTGTTCTCTGAATTGACGTTGTTGGCCACAAAGAGGTCGAGATAACCATCGTTATCGTAGTCTCCCCATACACCTGCAATTGACGCCCCTTTGTCGGTTACAATGTCACCCGTTGTTACCTTACTAAAGGTTCCATCTTTGTTATTGTGATAAAGGATGTTTGGTTTCGACAAATCGTTAATCGGCACAAAAAGATCATCGTACCCGTCGTTGTCGTAATCTCCCCATGAGGCACTCCAACTATTCCCTATCTCCAGGTTCAGACCTGCGGTTTCATTGCGTTCAAATTTTGAGTTCAAATCCAGCGCCAGGTTCAAGTCGGGCAGCGTATCTGCACATAAGTTATTGCCTTGTATTTTAATGGCAAGATAGTCTCCTGGCTCATAAGCAGGTCCCATTTCCAATGTTGTATTTAAGGTGTATGTATTCTCTGGAATTCCTAACACCCCTGGCAATCCGGTTTTTACTAATGTCGTATCAATATTGTTCAAAGCGAAACTATACGCGTCACCGCTTAATACGGGTCGCACCAGTGACTTCGTTTGATTTTTCCGGACGTACTCAATGGCGCTATCCTTCATATCAATTTTTAAGGTATCTGATGTGGAAAAACGAACATTCATGTCAAATACGTTCGCCAAATTCACACTGGTGACATCTACTTTTAGTTTTACTTGCGGTGAGCAAGGGTCATTCATAAGCTCGCTGCTGATTCTTCCCTGGAAGGCCGAAACTCGCGGTATAAAACTCAACTGAGTTTTTGTTGTGCCACAATCATAGGTTGATAAATTCGTTGGGTATCCATCGCATGAAGAACCCGCTATTACGTGCAACTCATCTGGACTACACGCATTGATTGACGCATATATCGTTACGTTTGAGCTCTTGTAAGCGTTCAGCTGTCCAAGCTGATAGAAGCCATTCTGTTCTATTATTTTTTCCTGGTTACTGGTTTGTACTACAGAATCAATGGTCATACCCGGAGGAGGTTGAAACATCACCCAGGTATTCGCCGCGGTGGAGGAAGTTGTATTCTTCACCTTTAAATCCCAATGAATCAATCTGGTCTCTGCATTTTGAATGGGATTTGGGGACGACAATTCGATTGCCGCTGGTTGATATTTGATTTGGTCATGTATACCACCAATGAACCCGCTTTGACTGCCTCCCAGTTGGTTATTTCGTTTATAATCGAAATACCACTCAATGTCCTCAAAAACATTTTTTTGTCGGGTACATTCAGCCCCTAAGCCAACTAAGATTCGCCCGTGGAATCCATCATCTCCCGGCAGTAGCTCCCCACTTTGGAAGTACTTATAGAGATCGAAATAGAGCGTATCACCAATAATTGTATCGGGCGTAATGTTTGAGATTTGACTGCTAACTATGGAGTTCGTCTTTTTTGTACGGTAGTAAAACAACTTGCTGTTCGTGTGATAATAACCGTCAGGAATCTTGACTTTAACCTGTGCTGGAATACCGAAGTTGCGATATTCATATGGAAATAAATTACCACCTGCGTAATTATTACCCAGACTGCCTATAGACATTCCAAAATACTGATGGATATATCTGGAGCATGTTTTAAGCGCGAACCTATTTCTGCTGTCGTTTCTCCAATTGTAGCCTATCAGTGTAAGCCTGCCGTTGCGAAAATTGCATTGCTTTTTTTGGCCAGATCCAGGAGAACTAACACTACTCACATATAAATCATTTAAGAAAGTGGTTTCCTTAATTAAACCTGTAACACTTTCATGAACCACATAGTCTATCATTAGGCTGAGCGAATCACCATGTTCATAGTGCAAGCCAAAAACGGATGAATCAATCGCTGCTAAAGCCCCTATCGACAAATTATAACTGAAATTACCTGCGTTCCCGCTCGTTGTTTTTACACCTGGCACATCATTTATGATATGCGTTAGGCCGGTACTGGAGTCATAAAAGCTGAATTGTGCTCTATGAAGTTTCAGGCATGAACCATAATCAATATTTGAACTGTATGAAGCGTAACCATACGTGGTGCTGTTCCCTTGAATTATACTCTTGACCACTGATCGAATGGTGTCGCCAACCATGGCCCTATTCCGCTTAATTTTAGTAAAATCAATACTACCAGCTAAGTCTGGTTTACCATCAAGATCATTATCGGGTGCCCCAAAATTTATACGTTGAAGACTGTAATCCGTAATTCGAATTCCCGAACAGTTGTTTAGCGGACAATGTAAATACGTTGTTGTGATGTAATTGCATACCAGAGGGACAGCACATGAAGCTGTGCAGGATGTATCGGCAACATATGAAAACGAGAAATCAATGGACTTCCAGCCTTGACTACCACATTTCCCTTCCAGCACTACCTGAATCTCGCTTTTTGGAATAATGAAAGGTGCATTAACATTGAATTGAGCTGTGACATTGTTTCGAACCGTATCGTGAACCAACGATGTTATTGGCCATTGCACTGAATTTGATTGAAAACTTAAACTATCAAACACTAAGCCTTCGGGCAAATCAAGTTCTAGAGCATAGTGAGCACCCGTTCCTGCCGGCAATGTGTTTTCAAAGCTTGAGACGATATAGGTATAGACCTGCTTTTGGCCAGCCGTAATATCTGTTGGTGTCTCACTCGATATGGTCATGTATTGTTTGTTGATTCCCTGCCCCCCATGCGTCAGGTTATAGGTTTGATTGCCACAAACATTTTTGTACGTGACTTTTGCTGCCCAGCCTGAAATTGCCTGGTTGTTACAGCTTTCGACACAGCAGCTATACATATCCCAAAAGATGTAAAACGTATCGGTTGGGGCGATGTTGGGTACGTTGAATTGTACTTTACCTGTTGGACTGGAGCCCAAACAACTGTATGCACCCGTGACCGAGGTCAACGTGGTTGTGGTATTGGTTATTTGCACCAATGGACCAGTCAAACCTATGCGATATACCAGGGAACTATCATCGATTCTGGAATAAATGGACTGATCTTCTGTCGTCCCTGACGCTTTGTAAATGGTTATAGAAGGTGACGAAGCAACTCCATTTCCGTTATTCACCAGCATAAGCTGTTGACCATGCGCCGACCCCGATTGAAAGCAAGTGTTTAACTGATCTTCAGAAGAGATATTCAATTTGGGCTCTTCAAAATCAATGGAAAGATTGGCAGCCGCGGATGCACTCGAAGCCTTTTCATTTTCACAGCCCCAATACACTCTAAATTCTGAACTTACTGTTATGTCGTTACAAGACGCTCCGTACAGATATTCCCTGATCTCAATAATTTCATTTTGATCCCAAAAGGTGTCGCCATTTCCCCAATTCTTAAAATCGGATGATGTCAGCATTATGCTGTCACCCACAACGAAACCAATATCAACAGAGTCGATGGAAACCGCTGTATCGCTTAGCTTGTCAACCACATAGGCAGCACTAAGTCTCCCATTTCCTCCATTTACCAGTTTTATTGTGCGCGTGGTACTCGTACCACTCACTATGGTAGACTGGTTCGGATTCACAGATATCACTGCAAGCACCGGATACAAAATATTATAACTC